>NZ_ANKP01000128.1:0-16381 GCF_000319775.1 Cupriavidus sp. HMR-1 | reverse complement strand
GGCCCCTGGCGATGGTCGTGCCCGGCGGCCTGCTGGCTGCGCGCGGCATTGTCGAGCGCGATCGTCAGGATCTGGCTGATGCGTGCCGTGTCCACGGCCTGCGCGGCCGCATCGGGCGCGGCACTGGCCTGCAGGCTTGCCTGTGGATGACGCAGTTGCCAGCGTTCGACGAACGGCGCCAGCCACGCATCGATTCGCTGCGGTGCCAGTGTTTCGTGGTCGGCGCGCAGCCGGGCCAGGATCGAACGGCAGAGTTCGAGCTGCTGCTCCATCGTGCGGAGGTCGGCCTGGTAGTCGGCCACCGGTGTGTCGCTGCGATTCGTGTTCTCGGCGTCGGCACGCAGTTCCCCGGCGATCACGGCCAGCGTGGCCAGCGGAGTGCCGATCTCGTGCGCCACGGCGGCGGCCTGGTCATTGAGTGCCTCCACGCGCGCCTCGCGCAGCAGCAGCTCGCGTGCCTCGTTCAGTTGCGCGTCGCGCTGGCGCAGCGCGTTTGACAGCCGCGCCACGAAGAATGCGATCATCACCGCACTGGCCACAAAGTTGAGCCACATCCCGGCCAGGTGATAGTTCACCGCGTTGTCGGGGTTGTGCAGATCGAGCGGTATGTACTCGAGCAGCAGCATCGAATAGCAGGCCAGCGCGTACGCCGCGAGCGTCACCACCAGCCGCCACGGCAGGATGGCCGAGGCAATCGCCAGTCCGGGCAGGTAGAACGACACGAATGGATTGGTCGCGCCGCCTGTGTAGAACAAGATGGCCGACAGCGCGGTCAGGTCGACCATCATCTGCACCATCAGCTCGGCGTCCGACGGCACCGTGCCGTGGCGTGTGTGCCAGTGCAGGCGCGCCACGGTGAACACGTTGAACACGGTCTGGACGGCGAACAGGAACAGCAGCGGCTTGTAGGGCAGGGCGATGCCGGCCAGCGACTCGCATGACACCAGCAGCATGGCCTGGCCGGCCAGCAGCGCCCAGCGCAGCCAGCTAAGGCGGCGCAGGCTCACCAGGCTGTGACGCTGCGGCGCCGTGCCGATGGGCGGGGCGACGGAGGGCGGTAGGGTGGACATGGCGATCGGGGGATGCATGGCGCGAGTGTAGCAATGCCGCGGATCGGCGCTTGCAACGTGCGACACAGTGCCGCATTCTGAACGGCGGGCGGCGCTGCCAGACTGCGAGGTTCAGATCGCGACAAGACACGCGGGATGCCGCGTGATCTAATGACCGCCCTCAACACCTAATTCGTGCTGAATCGTGGAGATGTTCCCTATGCAAGCCAAGTTCCGCGCGGCCCGCGCCGCATCGATCGCAACCCTCGCCCTGGCCGGTCTGCTGGCCAGCGCCCAGGCCATGGCGCAAGTCGACGTCAGCGACGCCTGGGTGCGCGGTACCGTGCCGGCGCAGACCGCATCTGGCGCGTTCATGACGCTGCACGCGCATCAGGACGCCAAGCTGGTCGGCGTGTCGTCGCCGGTGGGCACCGCCGAGCTGCATGAAATGAAGATGGAAAACAACGTTATGCGGATGCGCCAGATCCCCTCGCTGGATCTGCCGAAGATGCAGGACGTGCAACTGAAGCCGGGCGGCTATCACGTGATGCTGATGGGCCTGAAGCAGCAGCTCAAGGCGGGCGACACGGTGCCTATCACGCTGAAGTTCGAGCAGAACGGCAAGGTGATCGAGCAGCAGGTGAACGCGCAGGTTCGCGACATGACCGCCTCCGCGCAGGGTGGTGGCCACGGCGATCACAAGCACTGATACTGATGCACGGATTTTCGGCGCTGATCCGGCTACGTTGAGCGTCGGCACCGGACCCCATCAGGGGTCATCGGACAGGGCGGTCAGCCGCGCAGGCTGATCGCGTCCGAGCTTTCCGCTTCCGGCGCGACGGCTTGCAGTACTCGTTCGCGCAGCCAGGTCAGTCCCGGGTCCGCGTCGGCCTTCGCCGGCCAGATCATGCAGAACGCGAAGCCGGGGATCGTGAACGGCGCCTCGAAGATCGCCAGACGATCGTCTGCCAGCGCTTCCAGCGAGCGGCGCGCGGTGGTCAGGACCATGTTGGTGCCAAGGATCAGGCCGGGCGCCACGCTCCAGTGCGGCACGGTGCAGGCGATCTTGCGTCGCCCGCCCAGTCGGGTCACGGCCGCGTCGATGGCGTCCCCGCGCTCGGTGGCTGCGGTCACCAGCACGTGCGAGCGCGCCAGATAGGCCACGTGATCTAGCCGGCCCGTGTCGCGTACCGTTGCGGCGTCCACGGCACATGCAAAATCGTCGTCAAACAGCACGGCGGTGCGCACGCCTTCCGGCTCGAACGCGAAGGCGCCGAATGCCAGATCGATCTGGCCATCCGCCACCTGGGCGGTCATCGTTTCCAGGCTGCCCTGCGTGACGGTGAGGTCGATATTGGGCGCGGCCTTGCGCACCGTGCGCAGCAGGCGCGGCAACACCACCAGCGAACCATAGTCGGACATCGCCAGCTTGAATGTGCGCCGGGCCGTGGCGGGCTGAAAGCCTCCGGGCCCCAGCAGGATGCGGACCTGCGCGAGCGCCTCGGCCAGCGGTGCGGCCAGTTCGTGGGCGCGCGCGGTCAGCACCAGGCCGCCCTGGCCGCGTACCAGCAAGGGATCGTCGAGCAACTGGCGCAGCCGCGCCAGCGAGTGGCTCACGGCGGGCTGACTGAGCTGCAGGCGCAGTGCGGCGCGCGAAATATGGCGTTCCGCCAGCAGCGCTTCCAGCACCACCAGAAGGTTGAGGTCGATTCCACGAAGGCTATTCATGCCGCGAATGTTAAACCGAACTTGGGGTGTTTGGGCATTCGCTGCTCTAAAAATTCAATCTGGAGCAACGGCGTCCTGAGGGACGTCGTCCTGCCGCTGCCGAAGGCAGGTCGGACACAGGCAATGCTGGCCCGCCACGATCGTGCGCGACGGCAGCAACGGCAGGCTGGCGCACCAGCATTCGGGCAGCCCGGCCACGTAGCCACAGACGAACGCGGTGCCGCAACGGCTGCAATGTTCGACCGGGCGCAACTGGCCTGTCTGGATTGTCGACGGATCGGTCATCGTATGCCACTCATCCGGATTGCAATGTGGTCGCGGGTTTCTTGTAAAATCGGCGCCTGCCGTGGCCGGATAGCGCACCCGGGGGGATCCCTGTGACGCGCTGCTTCCCAGACGGCTATTGCCGCAACGCCGGCCTCGCGCGTCCTTTGCCTGTCCGGCGGACGATTAGTCATGATACCTGCTCCACATCACACGGAATGTCCAAAGCCATGAACGCTGACAATCCTGAGCCTGCGACCAAGTCGGTTGCGGCCATCGCTCCCTCCCTCAAGGCTGAAATCCTTGCCGAGGCGCTGCCTTATATCCGGAAGTTCCACGGCAAGACCATCGTGGTCAAGTACGGTGGCAACGCGATGACGGAAGAGAAACTCAAGCACGGATTCGCGCGCGACGTGATCCTGCTGAAGCTCGTCGGCATGAACCCGGTGGTCGTGCACGGCGGTGGCCCGCAGATCGACGAGGCGCTCAAGAAGGTCGGCAAGGTCGGCACGTTCATCCAGGGGATGCGCGTGACTGACGAAGAGACGATGGAAGTGGTCGAATGGGTGCTCGGCGGCGAAGTCCAGCAGGACATCGTCATGCTGATCAATCAGTACGGCGGCCAGGCCGTGGGCCTGACCGGCAAGGACGGCGGCCTGATCCGCGCCAAGCGTCTGCAGATGCCGGACCGCGAGAACCCGGGCACCTTCATCGACATCGGCTACGTGGGCGATATCGAGGCGATCAACCCGGCCGTGGTGAAGGCGCTGCAGGACGATGCCTTCATCCCCGTGATCTCGCCGATCGGTTTCTCCGACGATGGCCAGGCCTACAACATCAACGCCGATGTGGTGGCTGGCAAGATGGCCGAGATCCTCAAGGCCGAGAAGCTCGTCATGATGACGAACATCCCGGGCGTGATGGACAAGAAGGGCAACCTGCTGACCGACCTGTCCGCGCGCGAGATCGAGGAACTGTTCGCCGACGGCACGATCTCGGGCGGCATGCTGCCGAAGATCTCGTCGGCGCTCGACGCAGCCAAGAGTGGTGTGCACTCGGTGCACATCATCGACGGCCGCATCGAACACTCGCTGCTGCTCGAAATCCTGACCGAACAGGCCTTCGGCACGATGATCCGCTCGCACTGAGCGCGTCGTACGGGAATCCGCCGCGTGCGGGTTCCCGCCTCTTCCTCCATCTCCAGTTACCCGCGTGTTCATTCGTCAGCCCACTCAGCGTCGCGGCTTAGAACGCGCTCGCCTGCTTTCTACCCACCGGCCGCGGCGTCATCTGGTCCGCGGCGCGGCCGGCAACACGTCTGGCGACACCGTCTGGCTGTTCGATCTCGACAACACGCTGCACGATGCCTCGCACGCCATCTTTCCGGCGATCAACCGACTGATGACGGCCTACGTGGCGCGTGTGCTCGGCTGCGATGACGCTACGGCCAGCCGGGTGCGCGTCGACTACTGGCAGCGCTACGGCGCCACGCTGCTCGGCATGGTCCGCCACCATCAGGTCGATCCGGCGGACTTCCTGCGCGCCGCGCATGATTTCCCCGAGCTGGCGGACATGGTGCGCGTGCGACGAGGTCTGGTGGCCGCGCTGCGCCAGTTGCCGGGACGGAAGATCCTGGTCACGAACGCACCGAGCAACTACGCGCGCTGCGTGATGGCGATCGCCGGCATCGATCGATGCTTCGAGCGGGTCGTGGCCATCGAGGACATGTGGGTACACGGACATCTGCGTCCGAAGCCGGACCGCCGCATGCTGCTGCGCTTGCTGGCGCAGATCGGCGTGGCGCCGCACCGGGCGGTGCTGGTGGAAGATACGCTGTCGCACCTCAAGCACTATGCGGGTTTGGGTATCCGCAGGGCCTGGGTGACCGGCTATCTGCGCACGATCGCGCCGTCACGGCCGCACGTGGTGGTGCCGGCTCAGGATGCCAGCGTGCCCGGCGCGGCGCGTGACGCGGTCACGCGCTCGACGCTGGCCGCCGAAGACCGCCAGCGCGTGGCGCATCTGGCGCAGGAACGGTCGGTGACGCTGGTGGCGGCCGAGAGCCAGGACCCCACCCGTGCGGCAACCACGCCACAGTCGCAGCCCGATCATTTGCCGCGTGTGCGGGCACGCGTGACGAATCGGCCCGGCTATGTGGACATAAAAGTACAATCGATGCATCAACTCCTACGACGAATGTGGAGAACCGGGTCATGACTCAAACCATTTCAAGCCAGGCAGAGGCGGACACGCCCGCTGGCCACTCGCCGGAAGCGGCGCCCGCGCGCAAGCGTCCGCGCCCGGGTGAACGCCGTATCCAGATCCTCCAGACACTGGCAGGGATGCTCGAACATCCGCGCGGGGAAAAGATCACCACCGCGGCGCTGGCTGCGAAGCTCTCGGTATCCGAGGCCGCGCTGTACCGGCACTTCGCCAGCAAGGCGCAGATGTTCGAAGGCCTGATTGGCTTCATCGAGCAGACCGTCTTCGGCCTGATCAATCAGATCACCACGCAGGAAGAGCATGGGCTGCGCCAGGCGCAGGCGATCGTGCGCATGCTGCTGTCGTTCGCCGAGAAGAACCCCGGCATGACGCGCGTGCTGACTGGCGAGGCACTCGTCGGCGAACACGAGCGCTTGCAGGAGCGCATCAACCAGATGATCGACCGCATCGAGGCGTCGCTGCGTCAGTGTCTGAAGGTGGCCGTCAGCCAGGCGGCGTTTCCGCCCGATGCCGATGTTCCGTTGCGCGTGGCGCTGATCACGGCGGCCGTGCAGGGGCACTGGCACCGCTTCGTGAAGAGCGGTTTCCGCAAGGCGCCGACCGAGCATATCGACGCGCAACTGCGCATCCTGCTGGGCTGATCCGAACAGGAGCAGGCACAAAAAACGGTTTGCACTATAATGTGCGGGTCGCGCCGATTTGATGACTGGCTTGCGGGCGCGCGGCGATGGGAAGAGAAGTCTTCCGGTTGCCAATATAAATGCGGCTAAAGAGGTTGGGTCGGTGCCTCGCGGAAGATTCATGCATGGCACCGGCACGCGGGACACCGCGAACGCCCGACTTGGCTGCGAAGCATCACACGCACTGCCAGTCGGGTTTTTTTATGCCTGCCTCAATCGCGGGCCCCGCTCATGACCGATGTCGCTCCTCCCGCTGGTGTGCTCGACGTGCCGACCGATTCCGTCGGTGTCGTTACGCCCCAGCGCATGCATTTTTCGGAGCCGCTGCAGCTCCGCAACGGCAGCCAGATCGCCGACTACGACCTGATGGTCGAAACCTACGGCACGCTGAACGCCGCGCGGACCAATGCCGTGCTGGTCTGTCACGCGCTCAACGCCTCGCACCACGTCGCCGGCATTGCCGCGGACAATCCGCGCGATATCGGCTGGTGGGACAACATGGTGGGCCCCGGCAAGCCGCTCGACACCAACCGCTTCTTCGTGATCGGCGTGAACAACCTCGGTTCGTGCTTCGGATCGACCGGACCGATGAGCACCAATCCGTCGACCGGGGCGCCGTATGGTGCGTTGTTCCCGGTGGTGACGGTGGAAGACTGGGTCAACGCGCAGGCGCGCGTGGCTGACATATTCGGCATTCAGCAGTTCGCCGCCGTGATGGGCGGCAGCCTTGGCGGCATGCAGGCGCTGGCCTGGAGCCTGATGTATCCGGAGCGGCTGCGCCACTGTATCGTGGTGGCTTCCACGCCGAAGCTGTCCGCGCAGAACATCGCGTTCAACGAGGTCGCGCGCAGTTCCATCCTGTCGGACCCGGATTTCCACGGCGGCAACTACTACGCGCACAACGTCAAGCCGAAGCGCGGCCTGCGCGTGGCGCGGATGATCGGCCATATCACCTATCTGTCCGACGAGGACATGGCCGAGAAGTTTGGCCGCTCGCTGAAGGCCGAGGACATCCGCTTCTCGTTTGACGTCGAGTTCCAGGTGGAAAGCTACCTGCGTTACCAGGGCGACAAGTTCGCCGAGTACTTCGACGCGAATACCTACCTGCTGATCACGCGCGCGCTCGACTACTTCGATCCGGCGCTGGCCCACGGCGGCGACCTGACGCGCGCCATGGCGCAGACGCAGGCCGGTTTCCTGGTGGTCAGCTTCACCACGGACTGGCGCTTCGCGCCGAACCGCAGCCGCGAGATCGTCAAGGCGCTGCTCGACAACAAGCGACCGGTGTCGTACGCGGAGATCGACGCGCCGCACGGCCACGACGCCTTCCTGCTCGACGACGCCCGCTATCACAACCTGATGCGCGCCTACTACGACCGCATCGCAGAGGAGATCGGCGCATGAACGCGGCTTCCAATCCGAATATCCTCGCGCTGCGTCCGGACTTCCGCGCTATCGCGCGCTGGATCGAACCGAACTCCACTGTGCTCGACGCCGGCTGCGGCGACGGCAGCCTGCTGCGCGTGCTGCAGGACGAACTGGACGTTCAGGCCTACGGCATCGAGATCCGCGATGAAGAGGTGCTGGCCTGCGCTCAGAAGGGTGTGCATGTCATCCAGCAGAACCTGGAAGGGGGGCTGGCGCTGTTCGAGGACCAGAGCTTTGACACGGTGATCCTGTCGCAGACGCTGCAGACCATCCACAACACGGCCCAGGTGCTGCGCGACACCCTGCGCGTGGGCCGCGAGTGCATCGTCTCGTTCCCGAACTTCGGCTACTGGCCGCACCGGCTGTCGGTGTTTCGTGGCCGGATGCCGGTGTCCGAGTCGCTGCCGTACCAGTGGTACAACACGCCGAACGTGCGTGTGCTGACGATCAGCGATTTCGAGGCGCTGGCGCCCAAGGTGGGCTTGCGCGTGCTCGATCGCGTGGTGATGCACGAGGGTGTGACGGTGAACTGGGGCGTCAACTGGCGCGGCAGCCTGGCGGTGTACCGGGTCTGCGCGGTCTGATGGGGTATCGGTCTGGCGAGTCGATAGCTTGACGCAAGCCTCTAGCAGGCATACCGTACGCGAGTTACCGAACGATCGTACTATTTCCTGCCATGACGCAAGCGCCCCTGCATCCACTCGATCAAGCACTGAAGCTCGAACCCGCTGGCGAACATCGCTATGTGGGCCATACCAGCCAGGCCTACTGGAATATGATCGGCCCGTTCGGCGGCGCCACTGCGGCAGTGATGCTGCAGGCCGCCCTGGTGCATCCGGAGCGCCTGGGCGACCCGATCGCGCTCACCGTCAACTTTGCGGGGCCGATCGGGGAGGGTGAGTTCGAGGTCGAGGCGCGTCCGTCGCGCACCAATCGCTCGACCCAGCACTGGCATCTGGAACTGCGCCAGAACGGCGAGGTGACGACCACCGGCAGCGCCGTGTTTGCCGTGCGTCGCCAAACCTGGAATTCGGGTGAAGCCGTGATGCCGCAGGTGCCCGCCGCCGAATCGCTGCCGGTCATGAGTGGTTTCGCGCCGGTGAAGTGGCTGGGCAGCTACGACATTCGGGCAGTGCGCGGCGCCAAGCCGACCACGGCCCCCGGGACCGAGAACCCCGACAGCCTGTCCCAGTTCTGGATTCGGGACGAACCGGCACGCACGCCCGACTATGCGTCGATGGCGGCATGGTGCGATGCGTTCTATCCGCGCATCTTCCTCAAGCGCGCGGGCTTCGTGCCGGCGGGCACGGTATCCCTGACCACGTATTTCCACGCCGATGCCGCCACGCTGGCGGCAGTTGGCGACAGCCATGTGCTGGGCTGCGCGCAGGCGCGCGTGTTCCGCCAGGGCTTTTTCGACCAGAGCGCGGAGATCTGGAGCGCGAGCGGCGAGTTGCTCGCCACCTCGCACCAGATCGTCTACTACAAGGAATAAGTTACGCCGGGCGCGGTACCGCAGGTTCGGCCGGTTCCCGCGCCTGCGCTTCATAGCGGTGGACGGTGTTGCGCATGGCCCAGAGCAGCGCAACGCCGGGCACGGCCGCGATGACGGTGCCGAGGTAGAACGGCGCCCATCCCCAGGCTTCGACCATGTAGCCGGAGGTCGGCCCCACGTAGACGCGCCCGATCGACGCCAGCGCAGATAGCAGCGCGTACTGGGTGGCCGAGAATGACCGGTTGCACAGCGTCATCAGCAACGCCACGAAGGCTGCGGTGCCCATGCCCCCGCACAGGTTTTCGACGGCGATCGTCGCACCCATCGTCCACAGGTGCGGTGGCGTGACGGACAGGATCCAGTAGCCCAGATTCGACACGCCCTGCAGGATGCCGAACAGCATCAGCGAACGGTACAGGCCCAGGCGCACCATCAGCGAACCGCCGAACAGCGCGCCGATGATCGTCGCGGCTAGCCCCAGCGTCTTGTTGACGATGCCGACCTCTCCCGGATCGAAGCCCAGGCCGCGAATCAGGAACGTGGTCGACAGGCTGCCCGCGAAGGCGTCACCGAGCTTGTACAGCACGATCAGCAGCAGCAGCCACCACGCGCCCTGGCGGCCAAAGAAATCGCGCAGCGGCCCGACTATTGCTTCTTCCAGCGAGCGCGGCGCGCGCGCCGGGACGTCCGGCTCCGGCGCCCAGATCAGCGTGACCAGCCCAACGCTCATCAATGCCGCCATCAGCAGGTACATGTGTGACCACCCCAGCACGCGATCCGCCAGATAGAGCGCCAGCCCTCCCGACACCAGCATCGCCAGCCGGTAGCCGAGCACCTTGACCGCCGCGCCGGCGCCGCGCTCGGTCGGGCGCAGCACGTCGGTGCTGTAGGCATCGAACACGATGTCCTGTGAAGCCGACAGGAAGGCGACCAGTGTGGCCAGCGCGGCCAGCGCCCACAGTGCCTCGTGGGGCGGACAAAACGCCATCGCCGCGATGCTGCCTACCAGCCCGAGCTGCGTGACCAGCAGCCAACCGCGCCGACGGCCCAGTAGCGGCGGCGTGAAGCGGTCCATCAGAGGGGCCCAGAGGAACTTGAAAATATAGGCCTGGCCGACCAGCGAGAAAAAGCCGATCGTCTTGATGTCCAGCCCTTCGACCGTCATCCACGCCTGCAGCGTGCCCGAGGTCAGCGCCAGGGGGAGTCCGGAGGCAAAACCGAGCGTCAGCATGGCCCCGATGCGGCGATTGCGGAAGATGTCGAGATAGTCTTGAAAAGTCATGATGGCGAGGACGGCGCGCGGCTGGCTGTGTATTATTGCATCACCAATTCCGCGCCCCCGAACAAGTCGAAACTTTCTACCCAGCGAGCCCTGCCTTGAACCCGAACGTGTCCGACACATCGTGCCGGTTGCGCCAGCAGGCCGTGGCCGCAGCCTTCGTACTGGCTGCCGCGCTGGGCGTCGCGCATCCGCTTCCCGCGCGGGCGCAGGGAGTTGCCGTGGTTTCCGCGCCCGAAGATGGCGTGCGGGTCGATCGCCGCTATTCGAAAGTGCGGGAAATCGTGCCGATGGAGGTGATCGACCAGCAGGCGGCGCGCGAGTACGAACAGGTCAAGCAGGAAGCGATCGCCAAGCACACGCTGGTCGACGAAGACGATCCGCAGGTGAAGCGCCTGCGCGAGATCGGCATCCGGCTGCTGCCGCAGACCGTGCTCTGGAATCCGCGCGCCGGGCGCTGGGCCTGGGAAATCAACCTGATCCGGTCCAAGCAAGTCAACGCCTTCTGCATGCCTGGCGGCAAGATGGCCGTCTATTCCGGCCTGCTTGATGAGCTCAATCTGACCGACGACGAAGTGGCCATGGTCATGGGCCACGAGATCTCGCACGCATTGGAAGAACACGCCCGCCAGCGCGCGGCGCAGGCCGAGATCTCGAACCTGGGCGCGAACGTGGTGTCGCAGCTGACCGGCTTCGGCAACCTCGGCAATATGGATATCGGCTCCAATGCCAAGATGCTGTCGCTGCGCTTTTCGCGCCAGGAAGAGACCGAAGCCGACCTGATCGGCATGGATATCGCCGCGCGCGCCGGGTATGACCCCCGCGCGGCCATCACGCTCTGGCAGAAGATGGGCGCAGTGCTCAAGGCCGGCGACGAGTTCACCTCGACCCATCCGTCCGGCCGCAGCCGGATCGCCGTGCTTCAGGCGCATATGAATGAAGTGCTGCCGCTCTATGCCAAGGCCATGAACATGCCGATGGAGAAGCTGCCGCCTTACAAGGCCAATATGGCTGACCTGCACGACGCACCGGTCGACGCGGGCGACGAGGATCTCCAGCATCCGCTGAAAAAGTAGGGACGGTGGCCCGGACGGGCGAAAAAAAACCGGCTCAGGTCGAGCCGGTTTTTCTTTTGAAGCGGGCGAGACGTCAGGCAACGAGCCCCGTGGCTTCGTCGGCGCCGATATGGACGTTCATGCATTGCACGGCCGCACCGGCCGCGCCCTTGCCGAGGTTGTCCAGGCGCGCCACCAGGTTCAGGCGGTCTTCGTTGCCGAAGACGAACAGGTCCACGCGGTTGGTGTCGTTGTTCGCCTGGACGTCGAAGAAGCCGTTGTCCAGATTGGCGTCGCTGTTGAACGGATGGACGCGCACGAACTGCTCGCCTTCGTAGTGCTTGCGGTAGATGTCGAGGATGGCTTGCGCATCGGCCTTGCGCGACAGCAGCCCCGGATACACCGGCACCGTCACGGCCAGACCCTTCAGGAAGTTGCCAACGATCGGGTTGAAGATCGGCGCCTGCGACAGGCCGGTCTGCACACGCATTTCCGGCAGGTGCTTGTGCGCCAGACCCAGCGCGTACGGACGCGGGCTCATCAGCTTCGGATTTCCGCCGGCTTCGAACTCCGCGATCATCGACTTGCCGCCGCCGCTGTAACCGGTCAGCGAGAACGCTGAAGCAGGATAGTCGGCAGGCATCAGGCCGGCTTCCACCAGCGGACGCACGGCCAGCACGAACGCGCTGGCGTGGCAGCCCGGCACGGCGATGCGCTTGCTGCCGCGCACCTTCTCGCGCTGGCCACGGGTCAGTTCCGGCAGGCCGTAGGCCCAGTTGTCAGCCGTGCGGAACGCCGTGCTGGCGTCGATCACGCAGGTGTCGGGGTTGGTCACCAGCGACACGGCCTCGCGCGAGGCCACGTCCGGCAGGCACAGGAAAGAGACGTCCGAGGCGTTCAGGAATCGTGCTCGCTCCTGCGGGTCCTTGCGCTTGTCATCGGCAATGCGCAGCAGTTCCACATCGGTGCGACCCGAGAGATAGTCAAGCAGCCGGAGACCGGTAGTGCCTTCCTGACCATCGACGAACACTTTGAAAACCATGGCGGACTCACTCTGAAAAATGCGAAAAGTCTCGCGTCCTTGGGGGCGGAGAACCAGCATTGTAACGAGGTTGGGTGTCCGGTGCAGGGTTTACGCGAGAGTGGCGGCCGCTGCCATCCGATCAGCCGGTTGAAGCTGCGGGACCGTCACCCGAACCTGCTCGACGAGATGCGCGCCGACTGAAGGCGGACGGCACCCCCGGCGTTGCGCCGGGGGATGCGTACTTCACAAGGGAAAATCGTAATCGATCGACAGCGGGGCGTGGTCGCTGAACTTCTCGTCCTTGTAGATCGACGTAGCCTTGGCGGTAGCCGCGATTTTCGGCGTGGTCAGGTGGTAATCGATGCGCCACCCCACGTTCTTCGCGTACGCCTGACCGCGGTTGCTCCACCATGTGTACTGTTCGGGGCGCGGGTCCAGCTGGCGGAATACGTCGACATAGCCGTGGTTGTCGAACAGTTCTCCGATCCAGGCGCGCTCTTCGGGCAGGAAACCGGAGTTCTTCAGGTTGCCCTTCCAGTTCTTGATGTCAATTTCCTTGTGGGCGATGTTCACGTCACCGCACAGCACGATCTCGCGGCCGCTGGCTTTCAGTTCCAGCAGGTGCGGCAGGAAGGCTTCCATAAAGCGGAACTTGGCCAGCTGGCGCTCCTCGGAGCTTGAGCCGGAAGGCACGTAGACCGAGATCACGGCGAGGTGCGGATACTGCACTTCCACGTAGCGGCCCTCGGCGTCGAACTCATCATTGCCGAAGCCGATAATCACGCGCTCCGGCTTGTGGCGGGTATAGAGGCCCACGCCGCTGTAGCCCTTTTTCTCGGCATAGTGGAAGTAGCCGTGATAGCCGTGTGGCGCCAGGAACGCCTCGGTCATGTCGGCTTCCTGGGCCTTGAGTTCCTGAACGCAGACCATGTCCGCTTCCTGCTTGCCCATCCACTCGAAGAAGCCCTTCTTGGAGGCGGAGCGGATGCCGTTGAGGTTGGCGCTGATAATCCGTAACATCTCGGGAAATTTTGAATTCAGAGAGAAAAGATGACGCAGCAGACGACGCCGGACGACCTCAGCCAGTCCTTCATCCGCTTTGCACTGGACGCAGGCGTGCTGTCCTTCGGCGAGTTCGTGACCAAGGCTGGCCGCAAGTCGCCGTACTTCTTCAACGCCGGTCTGTTCAACCAGGGCGCGATGCTGGGCCAGGTGGCGCAATTCTACGCGAAGACCCTGCTGGAATCGGGCGTGCAGTTCGACGTGCTGTTCGGGCCGGCCTACAAGGGCATCACTCTGGCCTCCGCCACGGCGGTGGCGCTGGCCGGCATGGGACGTGACGTCGGCTTCTCCTACAACCGCAAGGAAGCGAAGGACCATGGCGAAGGCGGCACGCTGGTCGGCGCCAAGCTCCAGGGCAAGGTCGTGATCATCGACGACGTGATCTCCGCCGGTACCTCGGTGCGCGAGTCGATGCAGCTGATTCGCGCCGCGGGCGCCGAGCCTGCCGCCGTGCTGATCGCGCTGGACCGCATGGAAAAGAGCGGCACGGCCGACAACATCGGCACGCATTCGGCGGTGCAGGATGTGCAGCGCGAATACGGCATTCCGGTGATCGCGATTGCCACGCTCAAGGACCTGCTGGCGTATCTGGATGCGTCGAAAGACCCGTCACTCGGGAACTCCCGGGAGGCTGTGGCAGCCTATCGTCAGAAGTACGGCGTCTGACAACGAACACGGCCCCGGATGGGGCCGTTTCTTTTTGGGAGCATGGCGTGGCGGTCAAGCGGCGAAACAAGGAAGCGATCCAAAGGGAAATCGGCGAACAGGGTGGTCCGCCGCAGGATTCATCGTCACAGGCCACACCGGAGCGGGCGAAACGCGGCGCCAGTGGGCGCGGCTCGGCGCTCAGCGAGCATTGCGGCCAGCCGGTCGAGCCCGGGGACGGGCCGCCGCATGAGGCCTATGCGATCCGCGCGCTGGTGCTGCAGGGCGGTGGCGCGCTTGGTTCCTATCAGGCCGGTGTCTACCAGGGGCTGGCCGAAGGGGGCATCCATCCCAACTGGGTCGCGGGTATCTCGATCGGCGCGCTCAACGCTGCCGTCATCGCCGGCAATCCTCCCGAGACGCGCGTGGCGCAACTGCGCGCGTTCTGGGAATACATCTGTGCCCAGCCGTGGTTGCCCGGGCTGCCGCTGGAGATGCTCAGCGACTCCGCGCCGACGTGGCCCGAGCCGATGCGAATCTGGTTCGACAGCTTCAACGCCGCGCGTGCGATCGTGGAGGGGCAACGCGGCTTCTTCTCGCCGCGCGCGGTGACCGACCTCTGGGCGCATTTCGAAGACCCCACGCGGGTCAGCTACTACGACACCGCGCCTTTGAAATCCACGCTCGAGCGGTTCGCCGATTTCGACCGGATCAATCATCCGAAGGGGATGCGCGTGTCGGTGGGCGCCGTCAACGTCCACACGGGCAACTTCGCCTACTTCGACAACACGCGCACCACGCTGCGTCCCGAGCATTTCATGGCGTCGGGCGCGCTGCCGCCGGGATTCCCGGCGATCGAGATCGATGGCGAGTACTACTGGGACGGCGGGCTCGTATCGAACACACCCCTGCAAGAGGTGCTGACCGCCCAGCCGCGACGCGATGCGCTGATTTTCCAGGTGGACCTGTGGAGCGCCCGTGGCGGGCTGCCGCACAATCTGCAGGACGTGGTCGAGCGCCAGAAAGACATCCAGTATTCCAGCCGCACGCGGGCCATCACCGACTACATGCGCGAGCAGCAGAACTATCGCCGGATGCTTGGCGAAGTGCTGGCGCTGGTGCCACAGTCAAAGCGCAACGACCCCTGGTATCAGCGGGCGGCGGACCATGCCTGCGACGCACGGCGCAACGTGATTCAACTGATCTATCGTGACAAGTCGTTCGAGGGCAGCGCGAAGGATTACCAGTTCGGCGTGCTGACGATGCACGAGCATTGGGCCAGCGGCCTCGAGGACATTCGCGAAACGCTCAAGCACCCGAAGTGGCTGGCTATGCCGGGGCCGGACCGCCCGTTCGTTACCCACGACGTGCATCGCGGCAACGGCGGCAACGACTGATCCGGCCGCCTATTCCACGGTCACTTTTGCCAGCTCGGGCTTGGGCGGTGGATAGCTTGGCTTGAGTTTGCGGAACACGTCCGCAAGGATCTCCGCGACCATCAGGTTGCGGTGGCTTTTCGAGTCCGCGGGCACGATGTACCAGGGACACGCCGGCGTGGCCGTGGCGGCGATCGCGGCCTCGTAGCGCTGCTGGTACTCCTTCCAGTATTTGCGCTCGGCCAGGTCCTGCATGTCGAACTTCCAGTGCTTCTGCGGATCGGCGATGCGGTCTTCGAGTCGCCGCTTCTGCTCGGCTTTCGAAATGTGCAGGAAGCATTTGACGATCGTCGTCCCGGTCTCCGTCAACATCTCCTCGAACGCGCGGATCTGGCGGAAGCGACGCTCGCACTCTTCGTCGTCGATCCAGTCATGCACGCGCGTGATCAGCACGTCTTCATAGTGGCTACGGTTGAAGATGGCGATCTCGCCCTGGCGCGGTACCTGCAGGTGCACACGCCACAGATAGTCGCGCGCCAGTTCCTCCGCCGTAGGGGCCTTGAAGCTGGCGACACGCACGCCTAATGGGTCGAAATTCCGGAAGACGGAGCGCACGGTGCCGTCCTTGCCGCTGGTGTCCATGCCCTGCAGGATGAACAGCAGCTTGCGGCGGTGCTCGGCGTAGAAAACGTCCTGCTCCGCATCGAGTCGTGCCGACAGGTCGGCAACATGCGCAACGTCAGCGTCCTTTTCCCCCAGGGAGAACGGCTTGCTCTCCGGGTCGAAGGCGGCAAGCTTGAACCCCTTGCCCGAGGTGATGCAGAAATCGTCCAGCTTCATTGGTGCTCCCGAAGACGGGACCGGGCCGGCCCCGTGTGTCTGCGAGCCTCAATGGTCAGGCAGGCAGCGTCGAGAGGTCAATAGTGCCTTCGAACACGGTCGTCGCGGGGCCCGTCATCTGCACGGGCTGGCCTGCGCCCTGCCACGCGATGGTCAGGTCGCCGCCGTGGGTGTGCACCCTGACCGGAGAGTCCAGCAAGCCGCGGCGGATGCCGGCCACCACGGCCGCGCAG
>NZ_ANKP01000127.1:0-10233 GCF_000319775.1 Cupriavidus sp. HMR-1 | reverse complement strand
CCGGCGCAGACGGGCGCGCAGGACGCGCGCGGCCAAAACGCGGGCCAGCAACAGACCGGCCTCGGCCACGGCGCGCAACCGACCTTGCAAGCCGACTCGACGCAAGCCAGCCAGACGCCCGTCGCCACGCCATATGCCATGGCGCAGGCCAGCGCACGCACGGGTGAAGGCACCGACACCGGCGCCACGAATCCGAGCAGCGCTGCCATGCTGGCATCGGCCCTGTCCGCGCAATCCCAGGCGAACGCCGCACAGACCACGGCCGCCGCAGCAGCGGCGCGCCCGGCAGTCGCACCGAATCTTGGCGACAGCCAGTGGGCTCAGGCACTGGGCCAGCAGATGGTGCGACTCTCCACGCAAGGCAGCCAGACCGCCGAACTCGACCTGAACCCGCCGAACCTCGGCCCGCTCAAGGTCGTGCTCAATGTGGTCAACGATCAGGCCCAGGCCCAGTTCGTCTCGCCGCACCAGGCCGTGCGCGCCGCGGTGGAAGCCGCGCTGCCGCACCTGCGCACGTCGATGGCCGAAGCCGGTATCCAGCTTGGCCAAACGTCTGTCGGCAGCGATGGCTTCGCCCAGGCTGGCAACGGCGGCCAGCAGCAACAACGCCAACCGGGCAGCGGCAGCGCATTCGCGCAGGCCGCCGGGCTGACGCAGGATGCGCCGGTCCAGGCAACGGTGGCAGCGCCTCGCGCACCGCGCGTGCTGGCGCGTGGGGAAGTCGATACGTTTGCCTGATTCGACTGCGCCACGGGTTCTCCCTCTCTCCCATTTCATGGGAGAGAGGGAGAACACAACTCGCGCTTGATGCGTGCGCCGGCGCGCACTCCCTCGCCCACGAGGGCAGAAGGCCGAGGGGCCGCCCAAGCACGACATGGGCATTTGTGCGACGATTCCCCTCCCGATCCGCACGCCCCCTGCGCACCATGCTCAAAGTCCGTCCGCTGCTGCTCGCAGCCATCGCCCTCTCCGTCCCACTCGCCCAAGCTGCCCACGCTGCCCAGACCGCCGATAGCGGCCCGGCCTACGGTCCCCAACTCGAGGGATTCGATTACCCCTATCCGGTTCAGCAATATCGCTTCAGTTCGCAAGGGCAGCCGCTCGAGATGGCCTACATGGACGTCAAGCCGGAGAAGCCGAACGGCCGCGCCGTGGTACTGCTGCATGGCAAGAATTTTTGCGCTGCCACGTGGCAGGAGAGCATCCAGCAGCTCACCGCCGCCGGCTACCGCGTGATCGCCCCCGATCAGATCGGCTTCTGCAAATCGACCAAACCGCCGCACTATCAGTATTCGTTCCAGCAACTCGCGCGCAATACCCACGATCTGCTGGCCTCGATCGGCGTGCACGACGTCACCGTGATGGGCCATTCCACGGGCGGCATGCTGGCGATGCGCTATGCATTGATGTATCCGAAGGAAACCGCGCAACTGGTGCTGGTCAACCCGATCGGCCTGGAGGACTGGAAGGCCAAGGGCGTGCCGTCGCTGTCGGTGGACCAGTGGTACGCGCGCGAACTCAACGTGACGGCCGAGCGGATTCGCAACTACGAGAAATCGACGTACTACGTGAACCAGTGGAAGCCCGAATACGAGCCCTGGGTGCAGATGCTGGCCGGCATGAACCGTGGCCCGGGCAAGCAGATCGTTGCGTGGAACTCGGCACTGCTCTACGACATGATCTTCACGCAACCCGTGGTCTATGAAATAAGTGCGATCCAGGCCCCGACCCTGCTGATGATCGGAGACCGGGACACCACCGCCATCGCCAAGGACGCCGCGCCGCCGGACGTGCAGGCGAAGCTCGGCCACTACCCCGAACTGGCGAAAGCGACCGCCAGGGCGATTCCGAACACGACACTGGTCGAATTCCCCGACATGGGCCACGCACCGCAGATGCAGGATCCGCAGGCGTTCCACAAGGCGTTGCTGGAAGGGTTGGCGAAGGTGGGTGGGAAGTAGGCGTGGCTGGCAGGAAAACGGCAACTGCGATCCCGAGTACCATCCCAGGTACCCGAAATGCCCGCCATGACCTTCGACCTCTTCGACGCCCTTCCCGCTGATTCCAACGCCCCGCCTGCCGTGGAGACGCTTGCGCCGGGCGCCGTGGTGTTGCATGGATTCGCGCGGGATACGGGGCCGGAACTGCTCGCCGCCGTGCAGACGATCAGTGCCGAAGCGCCGTTCCGCCATCTGATTACGCCGGGCGGCCTGCGTATGTCCGTGGCCATGACCAATTGCGGCGAGCGTGGCTGGGTGTCCGATCGCACTGGGTATCGCTACGATGCGGTCGATCCGGAGTCAGGACGGCCCTGGCCGGCCATGCCTGCCGTGTTCCGGTCGTTGGCCGAACACGCGGCGGAAGCGGCTGGCTATCCCGGCTTCGCGCCCGATGCCTGCCTGATCAACCGCTATCTGCCGGGCACGCGCCTGTCGCTGCATCAGGATCGTGACGAACTCGATCTGCGCGCACCGATCGTTTCTGTCTCACTGGGCCTGCCGGCCGTCTTCCTCTGGGGTGGATTGCGTCGCGCCGACCGGCCGGACCGATTCCGGCTCGCGCATGGTGACGTGGTGGTCTGGGGTGGGCCGTCCCGGCTCGTCTTCCACGGCATCGCCCCACTGGCCGACGGCGATCATGCGTTGACCGGAAGCGAGCGAATCAACCTGACGTTTCGCAAGACCCGCTAAGCAAGACCCAAGACCTGCCAGTTACGCGGGATCGCATGGGCAGTTGCCTGCACACCAGGACAACCACTACGATAGCGGCTCCGCACCATCTTCAGAACAAGGCCGGCGCCACGTTGCGCCCGGCAGCCAGCGAGACAACCCCGATGTCAGCTTCTCCCGGCCATACCGGCCAGCCCGACAACACCGCGCCACGACAGGAAACCCCACCACCCAAACCTGCGCCGCTCGGCGGCCGCCCGGCCGATTCGATCCGCGCCGCATTGCTGATCGCCGCGTGCATCAGCGTGGTATGGATCGCAGGGCAGTGGCTGCAGGCGCCGCCCGCGCTGATCTGGGCCGGCGCGCTGGTGTTGTCGACGGTGTGCTGCTGGGCGGTCGGGGCGCTACCGGAGCCCACCGCCACGCTGCTGTTCTTCCTTGCCGCAGTGGTGTTCCATATCGCCCCGCCAACGGTGGTGTTCTCGGGATTCACGTCCACCGCGTGGTGGCTGATGTTTGGTGGCGCCGTCACCGGCGTGGCGTTGCGCAACACGGGACTGGCGCTGCGGCTGGCCGACATCATCTTCCACAAGCGCGTTGGCACCTATCCGCAGGTGATCACCACGGTGGCGCTCAGCGCGGTGGGCCTGGCCTTCCTGATGCCCTCCACCACGGGCCGCGTGCTGCTGCTGATGCCGATCGTGCTGGCGCTGGCCGACCGCCTTGGCTTCGCGCCCGGCTCCAACGGCCGCATCGGCATGGTGCTGACCGTGGCGGCCGCCAGCTACATGCCGCCCACGTCGATCCTGCCCGCCAATATTCCGAACAGCGTGCTGTTGGGCGCTGCCAGTTCGCTCTATGGCATCAACCTGAGCTACGGCAGCTATCTGCTGCTGCATTTCCCGGTGCTCGGCGTGCTGAAGACCGTGGTGCTGATCTGGGTAATCTGCCGCATGTTCCCGGAAAGCGGGCCGATCGCGCCGCAAGCCGCCAGCGTCCGCACGCAGATGGGGCCGCAGGAGCGTGCGCTGGCCATCATCCTGGCGCTGGCCGTGGCGGGCTTCGCCACGGATGCCTGGCATGGCGTTTCGCCCGCGTGGATCTCGCTGGCAGCGTGCATCATCTGCCTGCTGCCGGGCATCGGGCTGGTATCGCCCAAGGCCATGACCGAGCAGGTCCACCTGGTACCGCTGATCTACGTGGCTGGCTTCCTGGGGCTGGGCGCGGTGGTCGAATCGACGGGCCTGGGCAGCGCGATCAGCGCGGGGCTGCTGCACTGGCTGCCGATGACGCCCGGTCACACTGCGGCGAATGTCGGCACGATTGGCGCGATGGGCGCCGTCATCGGCATGTTGTCCACGCTGCCGGCCCTGCCGGCCGTGCTGACGCCGCTTGCCGCCGATCTGGCGAAGGCCACCGGACTGCCGCTTGAATCCGTGCTGATGCTGCAGGTGCCGGTGTTCTCTACCGTGTTCTTTCCGTACCAGTCACCGCCGATCATGATCGCAATGCAGCTGGGCGGCGTAGGCCTGCGGCACGGCACGCGCCTGTGCCTGACCATGGCGGCCATCACGATCGTGGCGCTGCTGCCGCTGGACTATCTCTGGTGGCGCCTGCTGGGCTACCTGCCCTGAACCACTCAGCCCCCTGACCGCACAACTCACGACCTCACGGCCTCACCACTCCAACCGGTCGATCTCCGCGTCGCTCAAGGTGGTGCCCGGCTTGTGGTCCGATTTGTGGTCCGGCTTGTCGTCCGGTTTGTCGTCCAACGCGCGCGGCTCCACGAACAGGTCGAAGTCATAGGCTGCCAGCAGCGCCAGTAGTTGCGCCACGCTGATCGTCTCGGGGTTGAGTTCCAGGTGCGAGATGCGGCTCTGGCTGATAGCCAGCCGGGCTGCGGCATCTGCCTGGGAAAGGCCCGCGATCTTCCGCGCGCCCTGAAGCACCTGGCCGAGCTGCTCGCTGCTCGAAATCACGACTCTCGACATCATTGATTACCGAGAAATGAATATCTGAAATCTATCAATTTCGAGATATTCATGACAAATTTTCACGCCCGACACGCCATGAATGTGGCGCATCGGGCGAATTTTCTGTCGCGCAATCCCAACCGCCACATATCTGACTTGCATTGACGCCCGGTTGCGTCGGTGAGTACACTGTGTCAGCCAATAGTCGTATGACAACTGACGACTATGACGAATACCAACGTGGAAGAGACAAGATGACGGCTCATAGAAAGACGCCGGACGCACTCCGCAGCGCGCGCTGGTTCGCGCCTGACGATCTGCGCTCATCCGGGCACCGCTCACGGATCATGCAAATGGGCTACTCGCCCGATGAATGGATGGGCAAGCCGCTCATCGCCATCATCAATACGTGGTCCGACATCAACCCATGCCACGCGCACTTCAAGCAGCGCGTGGAAGACGTCAAGCGCGGCATCCTGCAGGCCGGTGGTTTCCCCGTGGAGCTACCGGCCATTTCTTTGTCCGAGAGCTCGGTCAAGCCGACCACCATGCTCTACCGCAACCTGCTGGCGATCGAGGCCGAGGAGCTGATCCGCTCCCACCCGATCGACGGAGCCGTGCTGATGGGCGGCTGCGACAAGACCACGCCGGGCCTGCTGATGGGCGCCACCAGCGCCGGCGTGCCGGCGATCTACGTGCCGGCCGGGCCGATGCTGCGCGGCAACTACAAGGGCACGGTACTCGGCTCCGGTTCCGATGGATGGAAGTACTGGGACGAACGCCGCGCCGGCAACATCAGCAAGGCCGAGTGGATCGGTATCGAGGGCGGCATCGCGCGCAGCCACGGCACGTGCATGACGATGGGCACCGCCAGCACGATGACGGCGATCGCCGAGACCATTGGCATGACGCTGCCGGGTGCGTCGTCGATTCCGGCGGCGGACGCCAATCACATCCGTATGTGTTCCGAATCGGGTCGCCGCATCGTGGAGATGGTCTGGGAAGACCTGACGCCGGCACGCATCCAGACGCACCGCGCGTTCGAGAACGCCATCGCGGTCGCCATGGCCATGGGCTGCTCGACCAACGCGATCATCCACGTCATCAGCATGGCGCGCCGCGCGGGCCATGACATCGGCCTCGACGATTTCGACCGCATGAGCCGCCACGTGCCCGTGATCGCCAACATCCGGCCCAGCGGCGACAAGTACCTGATGGAAGACTTCTTCTACGCGGGCGGGCTGCCCGCACTGATGAGCCGCATCCGGGACAAGCTGCATCTCGACACGCTGACCGTCACCGGCCGCACGCTGGGCGAGAACATCGCCGGGGCCGAGGTCTACAACGACGACGTGATCCGCACGCGCGACAACGCGCTCTACCAGGAAGGCGCGCTGGCCGTCCTGCGCGGCAACATCGCACCGGACGGCTGCGTGATCAAGCCGAGCGCGTGCGAAAAACGGTTCTTCAAACATACCGGTCCGGCGCTCGTGTTCGACGACTACCCCTCGATGAAGGCAGCGGTCGAGAACGAAGACCTCGACGTTACGGCCGATCATGTGCTGATCCTGCGCAACGCGGGGCCGCAGGGCGGACCGGGAATGCCCGAGTGGGGGATGTTGCCGATTCCGAAGAAGCTCGTGAAACAGGGCGTGCGCGACATGCTGCGCATGTCGGACGCGCGGATGAGCGGCACGAGCTACGGCGCCTGCATCCTGCACGTGGCGCCGGAAGCGTACATCGGCGGGCCGTTCGCGCTGGTGCAAACCGGCGACCTGATCACGGTCGACATCGACCGGCGCAGCATCCATCTGGAAGTCTCCGACGAAGAACTGGAACGCCGCCGCGCGGCATGGCAACCGCCGCCACCCCGCTACTCGCGCGGCTACGGCTGGATGTTCTCGCGCCATATCCGCCAGGCCAACGACGGCTGCGATTTCGATTTCCTGCAAACCGACTTCGGCGAAGCCGCCGGCGAACCAAGCATCTACTGAACCCGCCATGTCCGAGCTCACCCCTGCCCTGCTCGCCGCGCTGAAAACCGTCAGCACCGCCACGCTGTGCACCGCGCTGTTCAAGCGCGGACTGCGCAACCAGTTCATCCAGGACGTGCGGCCGATCCAGTCCAACCCCGGCACGATGGTCGGCGAAGCGTTCACGCTGCGCTATATCCCGGCGCGCGAGGACCTGAATCCGATCACCGTGTTCCAGGATCCGAACCATCCGCAACGCCAGGCCATCGAGCAATGCCCGCCCGGCGCGGTGCTGGTGATCGACAGCAGGAAAGACGCGCGCGCCGCATCCGCGGGCTCGATCCTGGTGACCCGATTGATGCAACGTGGCGGCGCCGGCATCGTTACCGACGGCGGCTTTCGCGATTCTCCTGAAATCGCCCAGATGGCGATGCCCGCCTATCACCATCGCCCATCTGCTCCGACCAATCTCACGCTCCACCAGGCGCTGGAATTCAACGTGCCGATCGGTTGCGGCGATGTGGCGGTGTTTCCCGGCGACGTGATCGTCGGCGACGCGGAAGGCGTGGTCGTGATCCCGCAGGAAATGGTGGAGGACATCGCCGCCGAGGCGGTGGAGATGACGGCGTTCGAGGACTTCGTGACCGAGGAGGTACGCAAGGGCCGCTCGATCATCGGGCTGTATCCGCCCACCACTGAAAAGGCGCGTGAGGATTTCGCGGTCTGGCGGAAGGAACACGGGCGGTAACGCGTTCGATCTCTCCTCTCCTACGACGTGGGCGAGGGGAGCGCATCACAAACGATAACGATAACGATCGGGAGACCCCATGTTGAAGACAGCCCGCCTTGCCGTGGCGCTTTGCGCCGCCACGCTCTCCGTCACCGCCCCCGCGCAGACAAACTGGCCCACACGCGCCGTGACGATCATCGTGCCGTTCACTCCCGGTGGCGGCACCGACATCGGCACGCGCCTTGTAGCCCAGCGCCTGTCGCAGCTCTGGGGACAACCGGTGGTCGTCGACAACCGCCCCGGCGCGGCCGGCAACGTTGGACTGGAACTCACCGCGCGCGCCAAACCCGATGGCTACACGCTGGTGGCGGGCAACGTCGGCACGCAATCGATCAATCCGTTCCTGTACAAGAAGCTCTCCTACAACCCTGACGGCTTCGTCCCGGTGACGATGATGGCCGAGTTGCCATTTGCGCTCGTGGTCACGCCGGGCCTGCCCGCGAATACGCCGAAGGAACTCGTGGCGCTGGCCAAGGCCAAGCCGGGCAAGCTGACGTTTGCCAGTTCCGGCACCGGCGGCTCGCCGCATCTGTCTGGCGAGATCTTCAAGGCGGCGACCAGCACCGACATGCTCCACGTCCCATACAAGGGCGGCGGTGCGGCGATGACCGACCTGATGGCCGGCAACGTCGACATGTTGTTCGCGTCGATCCTCGAAACTACCGGCCACGTAAAGGCCGGCAAGCTGCGCGCGCTGGCCGTGACCGGCACCGTGCGCTCGCCGTCGATGCCAGATGTGCCGACGCTGGCCGAAGCCGGCATCCAGAACGCGGAGTCGGGCTCATGGGTGGGACTGCTGGCGCCGGCCGGCACGCCGAAGGAGATCGTCGACAAGATCGCCGCCAGCGTGAAGCAGGTGGTGGTCATGCCCGACGTGAAGAAGCAACTGATCGAGCAAGGCGCGATTCCAGTGGGCAATACGCCGCAGCAGTTCGCCGCCATCATCGCCCAGGACCGAAAGCGTTATGCAAAGATCATCGCCGATAATCATCTGAGCGCGGACTGACCCGCACCCAGCCAAAACACCGATAACAAGGACTCTTCTCGCATGAAACCCCGCCTCCTTCAGCATGGCCGACTCCCGGAAAAGACCGAAGCCCAGCTTGCCGAGCAGTTCGATGTCCATCCGTTCTGGGCCGAGACCGATCCCGCCGGCTATCTGGCAAAACACGGTGGCGAGTTCGTGGCGATGACCACGCGCGCCGCGATTGGCGTCGATGCCGCAATGCTGGCCGCGCTGCCGAACCTGCGCGTGATCTCGAGCTTTGGCGTGGGCACCGACAAGCTTGATCTGGAGACGGCCCGCGCGCGCGGCATCGCGGTCGGCTACACGCCGGACGTGCTCAACGACTGCGTGGCGGACACCGCGTTCGCGCTGCTGATGGACGCCGCGCGACAGGTCAGCGCCGCGGACCGCTTCGTGCGGCGCGGCGAATGGCCCAAGGGCCCGTATCCGCTGACCACGCGCGTCAGCGGCAAGCGCCTGGGCATCGTCGGTATGGGCCGCATCGGACGGGTCATCGCCAGGCGTTCGATCGGATTCGACATGGAGGTGCGCTACTTCGGCCGCAAGCCGCAGGACGGCGTGGACTACGGATTCGAGCCGTCGCTCGAAGCGCTGGCGAGCTGGGCTGACTTCCTGGTGGTGGCAACGTCGGGGGGCCCGTCCACGCGGCACCTGATCTCGGCCAGCGTGCTGGAGGCACTCGGGCCGCAGGGCTATCTGATCAACATCGCGCGCGGCACGGTGGTGGACGAAGCCGCGCTCGTCAGCGCGCTGACCGACAAGCGCATCGCGGGCGCGGGACTCGACGTGTTCGAGCGCGAGCCGCACGTGCCCGATGCATTGTTCGCGCTCGACAACGTGGTGCTGCTGCCGCACGTGGCCAGCGGCACGCACGAGACCCGTGCCGCCATGGCCGATCTGGTGTTCGACAACCTCCAGAGCTTCTTCGCCACCGGCGCGGTGCTGAAATCCGCCGTCTGACGTCGCCGTCCGAAGTGTAGCCGGGGCGACACCAGGTAGAAATACTGCGCGTCCCGCCCCGGACTACACTGGCATCCCACATCTTCATCGCCCTAACGGAACGTGTGATGCCCGAAGACTCTCGGCCCCGGCCCTCGGGGCGCCGCCGTCATCTGCTGGCCATGGGGCTTGGCGGCGCCGGCCTGATGGCCGCATCGCGCATGGCCACGGCGCAAACGCCTGCCGCGCTTCTGCCCCTCACCGCGCAGACCACCGAGGGGCCGTTCTACTTCGATGCCGGCAAGGTCCGCCAGGACATCACCGAAGGCCAGCCCGGCGTGCCGGTGGAGGTCCGCTTCACGGTGGTCGACATGCACGGCCGGCCGCTCGCGGGCAGGCGCGTCGACCTCTGGCACTGCAATGCCTCGGGGGTCTATTCCGGCTATGCGGGCCAGGTGGATGACCACGGCCAGCGCGTGTCCATGCGGAACCGCACATTCCTGCGCGGAAGCCAGCCGGTGGGCGCCGACGGCGTGGCAGTGTTCCGCACCATCTACCCGGGCTGGTACGCCGGGCGCGCCACGCATCTGCATATGAAGGTATTCGACGGCAGCCGTACTTTGCTGACTACGCAGTGTTTCCTGCCCGATGCGCTCAGCGAGTATCTCTATACGCAACTGCCGACATACCGCCGCAACGGCGTGCGCGATATCCTCAACCGCAACGACGGTATCGCGCTGATGGCCGGTGATACCGTGCTGGGCGCCGTGCGCGAAGCCCGCGACCGCTACGTGATCACGCTCACGCTGGTGGTCGATCCCGCCGCCACGGCGCCACGCGAGCCAGGCCATCCGCCGGGGCC
>NZ_ANKP01000126.1:0-6256 GCF_000319775.1 Cupriavidus sp. HMR-1 | reverse complement strand
CCGAAGAGGGGGGCGCCCCCCGCAAAGAGGCGCGCCCTGCCGAGCCTGCGCGCCGAGGCCGAGAGCCTGCGCCACGAAACCGGCATGGCCCCGCGCGGCTTCGAGCGCGCACTGCGCGACAAGATCGCGGCCGGCAACGCCGGCGTGATCGCCGAGGTCAAGAAGGCCTCGCCGTCGAAGGGCGTGCTGCGCGAAAACTTCGTGCCGGAGGCCATCGCCGAAAGCTACGCCGCCCATGGCGCGGCCTGCCTGTCCGTGCTGACCGACGTGAATTTCTTCCAGGGTCATGCCGAGTACCTGAAGCGCGCGCGTGGCGCCTGCCCGCTGCCGGCGCTGCGCAAGGACTTCATGGTCGATATGTACCAGGTCTACGAAGCCCGCACCTGGGGCGCCGACTGCATCCTGCTGATCGTCTCCGCGCTCGACCACGGCCTGATGGCCGAGTTGGAAGCGTGCGCGCACGAACTCGGCATGGATGTGCTCGTGGAAGTCCACGGCGGCGAGGAACTCGATAGTGCGCTGCGACTGAAGACGCCGCTGCTGGGTGTGAACAACCGCAACCTGCGCACCTTCGAGGTCTCGCTGGACAACACGCTGGACCTGCTGCCGCGCATGCCGGCTGACCGGCTCGTGGTAACCGAATCGGGCATCCTCGGGCCCGACGACGTCAAGCGGATGCGCGACGCCGACGTCCACGCCTTCCTGGTCGGCGAAGCGTTCATGCGCGCGCCGGAGCCGGGCGTGGAACTGGCCCGCCTGTTCTCGTGATTCCCAGATGGGCATCGAGATCGAACTGAAACTGGCCGTGCCCGACGCCGCGCTTGCCGCGGTGGCGGCCTGGCTCGACGCCAACGGGGAGCCTCGTGGCGAGTTGACGTTGCTGAACGTCTACCTGGACACCCCCAACCGGGATCTGGCACAGGCCCGCGCGGCACTGCGCCTGCGCAGGAAGGGCGAGCAGTGGCTGCAAACGCTGAAGACCGCCGGCCACAGCGCCGCCGGCCTGGCTGCCCGCCACGAATGGGAAACGCCAGTCGCGGGCGAGGCCATCGACCTGTCATGCTTCCCCGACGATGCCCGCGCCGTGCTGACGCCGCTGGCAGACCGGCTCGCTCCGGTATTCCGGACCGACTTCGCCCGCCGCACCTGGATTGTCGAACAGGATGGCGAGCGCATCGAGGCCGCGCTCGACACCGGCGCGATCAGCGCCCCCGGCACGTCGCGGACCGAGCGCATCCAGGAGCTCGAACTGGAATGGCTGCCGCGCGATGGGGCTGACGAACGCCATGTCGAAGCCGCATTGCGCGCGTTCGCCCTCCGCCTCGCCCACATCGCCCCGTTGACCCCCTCGGACCTCAGCAAGGCCGCACGCGGCTACCGTCTCACCACCCCATCCTGATGCAAGCCGACCTGTTTGCGCCCGACACGCCGGAAACTTCCAGCGCCACACCCCAGACCGTCAGCCTGCAGGAGCAGGCCGATGCCCTGCCCGCCGCCTGGCGAACCTTGCTCGCGCCATGCCTGGGCAAGGCCGAATGGTCGTCGCTGTGCGCGTTCGTCGACGAAGAACGCGCGGCGGGCAAGCCGGTGTTTCCACACGCGGTATTCCATGCCCTGCACCTGACGCCGCCGGACGCGGTCAAGGTCGTTATCCTTGGCCAGGACCCATACCACGGCACCGGCGTCGTGGATGGACTGGAGATCCCGCAGGCACACGGGCTGGCCTTCTCCGTGCCCGAGGGCGTCAAGGTGCCACCGAGCCTGCGCAACATTTTCAAGGAAATCGGCGCGGAATACGGCGTGGCGCCGACGCGTGCGTCGGGCAATCTGGAAGGCTGGGCACGTCAGGGCGTGCTGCTGCTGAATACGGTACTGACGGTCGAGCAGGGACAGGCCGCCAGTCATGCGAAGCGCGGCTGGGAAGCCGTGACCGACTGCGTGATCCACGCGCTGGCGGCATCGCGGCCGAACCTGGTGTTCCTGCTCTGGGGCAGCCACGCGCAGGCCAAGCGCGCCTTGCTCGAAGGCCAGACGCATTGCGTGCTGGAAGCGCCGCATCCGTCGCCGCTGTCAGCGCACCGGGGTTTCCTGGGCTGCGGCCATTTCCGTCAGGCCAACGACTGGCTCGAACGCCACGGCCGTGGCGGTATCGACTGGCAGGCGACCTGACCGACCTGACCGACCAGGCCGACCGGGCCGACAAGCAGGAGGCCGCCGCTCAAGCGATCACTCAGGCCGTGGGCAGCCAGTCGAATTGATCGAACAGCTGCGGCGCCGCCTGAGCCACTTCCACCTTCGACACCTGCGCGGCGGGCGGCCCCGCCTCCATCCACACGCGTAGCGCCTCCAGGCGCTCGCGCGGGCCACTGGCCAGCACCTCCACCCTGCCGTCGACACGGTTGCGCACCCACCCACCCAGACCGAGCGATGTCGCCCGGTCCGCACATGCGGCACGATAGCCCACCCCCTGCACACGGCCGTGGGCGAACAATTGCCAGGTTTCCGTCGTGGTTGTCATGATTTGCTTCCATACTGAGGGGCGCCATCAAAATGAAGCGAAACAGCTCTGGCCAAACGCGTGGCCGCAGACAGTGCAAGTAGTACGGCAAGGCCACGCAACAACGCCAGAATCATTTTGATAGCGTCTCTAGGTACACTACCTGGCCCGCTTGGGCGTTAGGTCATCAGCATACGATGCCTTTGCCCTCTCCCCCAGCCCCTCTCCCGCCCGCGAGAAAGGGGCGCGAACCGACAGCGTTGGAATTGCGCGGTGTTGGCCGCCCTCCCCGCTTGCGGGCGAGGGATCGATGGAGAGGCTACGGCGGTTCCGAAACGAAGGGCCGTGCCCATGCCACCAACGCAAGATAACCAACCCGCACCCGGCTACGTCGGCCCTCTGCTGACTGCGCCCCCAAACCGGTTCGACTTCGCACTGCTGCCGATCATCCTCGCGGTCATCGTCATCGTGGCCTTTGCGGCCAAGCAGATGGTCGTGCCGTACCAGCCTGGCGATGCGCTGTCCGTGCAGCTGGACGTCGCCAGCCTGCCCTACTATCTGATGCGCACCAGCATACGAATGCTGGCGGCGCTGGCGGCGTCGCTGCTGTTTTCGTTCGCCTTCGCGGCCATCGCGTCGCGCAATCGCACCGCCGAAAAAGTGATGGTGCCGGCGCTGGACATCCTGCAGTCGATCCCGGTACTCGGTTTCCTGTCGATCACGGTCACCGGCTTCATCGCCCTGTTCCCCGGCAGCCTGGTCGGCGTGGAATGCGCGGCGATCTTCGCGATCTTCACGTCGCAAGCCTGGAACATGGCCTTCAGCCTGTATCAGTCGTTCCGCACCATCCCCGGCGATCTGATCGAAGCCGCGGCAATGTTCCGGCTTTCGCCCTGGCAGCGTTTCTGGCGGCTCGAAGTGCCGTACGCCATGCCCGGCCTGCTGTGGAACATGATGATGTCGATGTCCGGCGGCTGGTTTTTCGTTGTTGCTTCCGAAGCCATTTCGGTATCCGGCCACGACATCCGCCTGCCCGGCATCGGCTCGTACATCGCGCTGGCGATCCAGCAGCAGAACCTGCCAGCAATCGGCTGGGCCATCGTGGCGATGCTGGTCGGCATCCTGATCTACGACCAGTTCCTGTTCCGCCCGCTGGTGGCCTGGGCCGACCGCTTCCGCTTCGAAACGCTGGCGCAGGACACCATGCCCCAGTCCTGGCTGCTCGACCTGCTGCGCCGTTCCGCATGGGTCCATGCGCTGCTCAAGTGGACCGCCAGCCTCGGCGGACGCACGCTGGCGTGGAGCGCCCGCCACCGCAACATGGTGGTACTGCCCGCCGCGCCAGCCCGCTGGAGCCCCTGGCTCGAGCGCCTGCGCGATACGGTGATCATCGTCATCGCGCTGGCGGCGCTCTATCGCGTGGTGCACTTCGTGCACAGCGAGGTGGGCTGGGGCGAGGCCGCGCACGTGCTGTGGCTTGGCGTGCTGACGATGACGCGCGTGATCGTGCTGATCGCGCTGGCGGCGCTGATCTGGGTGCCGATCGGCATCCGCATCGGCCTGAACCCGTCCGTGGCGCGCATCGCCCAGCCGATCGCCCAGTTCATGGCCGCCTTTCCGGCCAACCTGATGTTCCCGCTGGCCGTGATGGCAATCGTCAGGTTCGGGCTCAATCCCGAGATCTGGCTCAGCCCGCTGATGATCTTCGGCACCCAGTGGTACATCCTGTTCAACGTGGTGGCCGGGGCTTCTGGCATTCCCACGGAACTGCGGCTGGCCGCGCGCAACTTTGGGCTCAAGGGCTGGCTGATGTGGCGCCGCTTCCTGATTCCCGCCGTCTTCCCGAGTCTGCTGACCGGACTGGTCACGGCTGCAGGCGGGTCCTGGAATGCGAGTATCGTCTCGGAATACGTGACCTGGGGCGATCGCACGCTCGTGGCCACCGGCCTGGGCAGCTACATCGCCGAAATGACCGCGCGGGGCGACTTCCCGCGCATCGCACTTGGCATCGGCGTGATGGCGCTGTTCGTGGTCGGCTTCAACCGGCTGCTCTGGAACCGCCTCTACGATCTCGCGCAGTTGCGCACCCGACTCTGACATTCGCACGATGGCACTGCACGACAACCCATCCAGACTGGCCCCATCCGTCATCGAACTGCATGGCGTGGGCAAGGTATTCCGCACCGCCGACCATACCGATCGCGCCGTGCTCGAAGGCGTCAACCTCACGCTGCGTGAAGGCGAGATCGTCGCCATGCTGGGCAAGTCCGGCTCCGGCAAATCGACGCTGCTGCGGATCATGGCCGGCCTGGTCGGCGCGGACCGTGGCGAGGTGCGGTTCCGTGGCCAGAAGCTGGTCGGCACGGCCGAAGGCATCGCCATGGTGTTCCAGTCATTCGCGCTGTTCCCGTGGCTGACAGTACAGCAGAACGTGGAACTTGGGCTGGAAGCGCAGGGCGTGCCGAAGGCGGAACGCGTGCGGCGCGCCGAAGCGGCCATCGACATGATCGGTCTCTCGGGCTTCAACAGCGCGTTGCCGCGTGAACTGTCCGGCGGCATGCGGCAGCGTGTGGGTATAGCCCGGGCGCTGGTGACGCAGCCGGACCTGCTGCTGATGGACGAGGCGTTCTCGGCCCTTGACGTGCTGACCGGCGAAACGCTGCGCGATGAAATGCTCGACCTGTGGGAGTCGGGTCGCGCCAACATCAAGAGCATCCTGATCGTCTCGCACAACATTGAGGAAGCGGTGATGATGGCCGACCGGATCGTGATCCTGTCGAGCGACCCGGGGCGCGTGCGCGCCGAGGTGCGGGTGCCCTTCGCGCGCCCACGCAATCGCGACAGCGCCCAGGTGCGCGCGCTGATCGACGAGGTCTACACGCTGATGACCTCGCCGGCCGCGCTGGGGCCGCGCGTGCCTGCGATGGCTGCCGCGCAGCAGATCGGCTACCGCCTGCCAGAAGCCGACATCAGCCAGATGGAGGCCATTCTCGACCTGCTGCACGAGTCGCCGTTCTTCGGCCGCGCCGACCTGCCGCACCTGGCCGACGAAGCCGGGCTGACCGACGACGAACTGCTGCCGGCCTGCGAGGCCATGCAGTTGCTGGGGCTGGCGACCATCGAGCGCGGCGATATCACATCGACGGCGCTCGGCCGCAGCTACTACGAGACCGAGCCCTCCGAACGCAAGGTCGTGTTCGGCAAGCAGTTGCTGAGCCACGTGGCGCTGGCCGCTCACATCCGGCGCGAGCTGGAAGAGAGCGAGGACGGCGAGGTCGGCGAGGAAACCGTCCTGCGCGAGATGCAAGCATTCCTGAAGCCGGATGAGGCCCAGCGCGTGCTGACAATCGCGATCGACTGGGGCCGGTACGGCGAGGTTTACGGCTACTCGTTCAACAGTGGCGTGTTCAAGCTGCCCGACGTGGAGGAAGCCGGGGCGACTGGGAAGGCGTAGGTCCGAGTCAATGCCGCAGGCTGGCTCTCCTCTCCCGCAACACGGGAAAGGAGAGAAAGCCCGTCGCGATTCCGTTCGATCAGCCCTTCCACGGCGTCCGGATTGCCCGGCCGATCGCGCCGGTACGCAGCGCGATCTTCGCTGCGTCCTCGCGCAGCGCACGCAGGCGGCGCTCCAGCACCGCATTGGCCGCACGCCCGGAAGCACTCGCGGTGGACTCGGCACGCTGGTCCTGCGATCGCTGAATCGGCTCGGCCGCACCGATCTCGCCGGCCGCCGCGGCCTGCGCCAGCACCTCGGCCTTG
>NZ_ANKP01000125.1:0-10145 GCF_000319775.1 Cupriavidus sp. HMR-1 | reverse complement strand
TTGAACGCCAGTTCCGACAGCGGCGCGGCAAACGCGGCCAGGATCAGGGTAGCCACGCAGCCAGCGAAGAACGAGCCAAGACCGGCGGTAGCCAGTGCCACACCGGCACGGCCACGACGCGCCATCTGATAGCCGTCGATCGTGGTCACCACTGATGATGATTCACCGGGCAGGTTCACCAGAATGGCGGTAGTCGACCCACCGTACTGTGCGCCGTAGTAGATACCGGCCAGCATGATCAGCGCGGCCACCGGCGGCAGCGTGTACGTCACCGGCAGCAGCATGGCGATGGTTGCCAGAGGCCCGAGGCCCGGCAGCACACCAATCAGCGTCCCGAGCACGCAGCCCAGGAATGCGTAGGCGAGGTTTTGCAGTGACAGGGCGGTTGCAAAGCCCAGTCCGAGGTTGTCTAACAGTTCCATGAGGCCCGTCTCCTTAGCTTGCCAGGAAAGCCGGCCACACCGGCATCTGCAGGTTGATGCCGTACACGAAGGCACCCATGCTGATCAGCACGAGGATGATCGCGTTCAGAACGGCACCCTTCCAGCTGAATTCATGGCTGGCCATCGAGGAAACCAGCACCAGCACCACGACCGACAGCACCATGCCGAGCGGCTTGAGCAGCAGGCCGAACAGCACGACCGCACCCAGGATCCACAGCAGGATCTTGATGTCCCAGCGTTCCAGGCTGTCTTGCGCCGCCTTGGACGACAGCGAACCCCACAGTACCAGCGCGCCCAGCAGGGCGAGCACGATGCCGAGCCAGAACGGGAAGTACCCCGGTCCCATCTTGGCGGCTGTTCCCATGGAATAGCCACGGGCGACGAAGGAAAAGCCCAGACCGACCAGAATGAACATCAGGCCGGAGGCAAAGTCCTTTTGGCTGCGTATGCGCAAAATGATTCTCCTCGATTGACTTGCTTGAACTTGACGCGACGTGCCGGAATCCGGCCTGTCAACTGGGTCGCGGGTGCACGTCACCCACGGCCCGGCGACACTCCCCGTCGCGGGCAGGGTGGAAGTTAAAAGTGCATCCTTTCAGCTACCTTTCATATGTCTGCATTTGGGTGCATCCTCAGGGTATGTCCCTAGGCATACGTCCGAAAGCTGTTCGAAAGGCGGACGTAAGTCGTTGACGATGCAAGGGAAATCACGAGGCGAACGGGAGATTGGACGTCTGGCAGCAGGGCGTTGAGTCGGCCTCGGCGTGCACTATCATCGACAGAACCGGTCGGTATATCGGCGCTAAGACGGTACGGGGAGCCACGGGATGGAAAGCATCGATCACGCCATTCTGCTCGGCGCCGTCGTGATGACGGCGGGCATCCTGCTCGGGGTTTTCTCGTCGCGCTTCGGTGTCCCGTTCCTGCTGGTCTTCCTGGGCGTGGGCATGGCGGCCGGGGTCGATGGCCCCGGCGGCATCCGCTTCTCCAACACCTGGCTCAGCTTCCTGGTGGGCAATATCGCGCTGGCCGTGATCCTGCTCGATGGGGGGTTGCGCACGCGCCTTGCCACCTTCCGCGTGGCGCTGCGGCCGTCCTTGTCGCTGGCCACGCTGGGGGTGGTCATCACGGCGGTGCTGGTCGGCGCGTTTGCTTCCTGGTTGCTCGGGATCGACTGGAAGCTCGGGCTGTTGCTCGGCGCCATCGTTGGCTCGACCGATGCCGCCGCTGTCTTCTCCCTGCTCAACGGTAGCGGCGTGCGGCTCACAGAGCGCGTGGCCAGCGTGCTCGAGATCGAGTCGGGCATCAACGATCCTATGGCAATCTTCCTGACCCTGACGTTGATCGAGTGGATCACCGCGCCGCAGGGGCTGTCGCCAGGTGCGCTGGTGACGCGGCTGGTGGTGCAGTTCGGGGTGGGTGGGGTGCTCGGCGCGGCGCTGGGCTACTGTCTGGCCAATGTGATGGAGCGCGTCAACGTGGCCGAGGGCCTGCAGGCCATTCTGGTCTGTTCGGGGGGCTGTATGGTCTGGGCGATCGTGCAGACTGCCGGCGGCAGTGGCTTCCTGGCGGTCTACCTGACCGGGATGATCGTCGGCAACCGGGAACACGCGGTCAGCGGCGACACGATGCGCGCAATGGACGGCATGGCCTGGCTGGCGCAGTCGGCGATGTTCCTGCTGCTTGGCCTGCTGGTGTCTCCGCACCGGATCTGGGACATCGCGCTGCCCGCCGCGGCCGTGGCGTTGTTTCTGATGTGTGTGGCGCGGCCCGTATCCGTCTGGATCTCGTTGCTGCCGTTCAGGTTCAACGCGCGCGAGAAGGGTTTCGTGGCGTGGATGGGGTTGCGCGGCGCGGTGCCGATCGTGCTGTCGCTATTCCCGATGCTGCAGGGCATGAAGGATTCGGGGTTACTGTTTCGCGTGGCGTTCGCGGTGGTGCTGGCCAGCCTGCTGTGCCAGGGCACCACGGTCGCCCTGGCCGCACGGCTGGCGCGCGTGCTGCGACCGCTCTACAACGAACCGCTATCGCGTGAGCGGATGCGCGGCACCCAGGCGCCAGCACTGGAGTTGATGCAGTTCGAGGTGGCGGCAAATTCGCCGGTAGACAGCTTGCGCGCAGACCAACTCGAATTGCCAATGCGCAGCCGCCTGATGACCGTGGCGCGTGACGGGGCGCTGGTGCCGCTCGACCGCGCCATCCTGCGTGCTGGCGATATCGTCTCGGTGCTGGCACCAGGCGGTGTTCTGCCGGTGCTTTCTCGACTGTTCCTGACGTCAGGACCGCCGCCTGCCTGGGACCAGGTGACCTACGATTTCCTGCTTGCGGGACAGGCGAGTCTGGCGGATGTCGCCGCGCTGTATGGCACCCGGGCGCTGCTGCCGCACGAGCAGTTGAGCACGCTCGAACAGGCGATGCTGGCGGTGTTCCGGTCGCCGCCGGTAGAGGGGGATGCGTTGGAGATCGCCGGCTTGCGGCTGACGGTGACCCGCATGGACGGGCCCCGCATCGTGCAGGTGGGATTGCTGCTGCCGCGCCCGGTGGCGGCGGGCGCTGGCGATGGCACTAACCATCGCTGGCGCCGGCGTCACCGGGCACGGCCGGGGCTGGACCAGGTCAGTCGACCTTCGCGCCGGAAACCTTGACGATCTGGCTGTACTTCCTCAGTTCGCGCTGGATCAGGGTGGCGAACTGGTCAGGCGTGGTCGGCGCCGGCTGCGCGCCGATGCGTGCCAGCTTCGCCTTCATGTCGTCGGTCTTCAGGATCGCCACGATGTCGCGATTGAGCCGATCGACGATGTCGCGCGGGGTGCCGGCCGGTGCGAGCACGCCGAACCACGTGGAGATATCGAAGTTCTCCAGGCCCAGTCCCTTGCCGGCTTCGGCAATCGTCGGCAGTTCCGGGAATGCAGCCGCGCGGCTGGCCGTTGTGACCGCGAACGCCTTGAGCTTGCCCGCCTTGATGTTGGCCGACGCCGACGCGAGGTTGTCGAAGATCAGGTCGGTTTGGCCCGACAGCACCGACATTTGCGCGGGCGCCGCGCCGTTGTACGGGATATGAACCATGCTGACGTGCGCCATGCTCTTGAACAGCTCGCCCGACAGGTGTCCGGCGCTGCCGTTGCCACCCGACGCGTAGTCGAGCTTGCCCGGATGCTTGCGTGCGTATTCGACCAGATCGCGCACGTTATTGATGTGCAGTTCGGCGGCCTTGCCAGGGTGCATCACGAGTACGTTCGGCACGTCGGCCACGAGCGTGATCGGCGTGAAATCCTTGACCGGGTCATACGGCATCTTGGCGAACAGCGTCGGGTTGATCGCATGGGTGGCCACTGCGCCCATCACGATCGTGTAGCCGTCGGCGGGCTGCTTGGCCACGAAGTCCGCGCCAAGATTTCCGCCCGCGCCGGGCCGGTTCTCCACCACCACGGGCTGACCGAGGCTATCGCGCAGCTTTTCGCCGATGGCGCGCGCTACGGTGTCGAGCGGGCCGCCGGCCGGGTAGGGCACGACGAAGCGGATCGGCTTGGTGGGCCAGTTGCTGGCGGCGCTGGCCGGTGCGGCAAAGGCCAGCGTGGCTGCCATTGCGGCGCCCATCGCGGCGGAGAGCAGGGTCTTCAACATAAGTCAGTGGATAAACGGAGGAAAGCAGGAGGAAAGCGGATGACCAGCGCGGGTGCGACTGGCCAGAGGCCGCGGCAGGGCGCGGCCCATCGAGGTCTCAGTGGATGCCGATGCCGCGCGCCATCATCACCGCGCAAAGCGGTAGCAGGATGAACGCATGGGCTTCGATCATGACCCAGCGGCGCACCTTCTTGATTTCGGCCGGAGTCGGCACGAACTCGGGCAGCTTCAGCGACTGCTTGCGCCACCGCGCAAAGGCAAACGTCGGTGGCAGCGTGGCCAGCGCGATCAGCACGAACACGGTGATCTTGGCGTGGAACCACGGGTTGTGCAGATAGAAGTCCACACCCTTAGCGCCATAGAACAGGCGCAACAGCCCGGTGGCCAGCACTGCCATCGCCGACAGGAAATAGAAGAAGTCGTATTGGGACAGGCGGCGCACGGCGGAAGGCGACATGTCCGGGCGCAGCACGACGGCCTCGGCGGCCATTAGCGTGACAAGGACGAAAATCGCCGTGAAGTGCAGGAACGCGAGCAAGGCGTCGGTCAGCATGCATTCTCCTCAGGGTTGGGGAAACGTCATGATCACCGGCTGCGCGCACCCGCCGGAGCGGGTGCGGTCAAGTCAATGGCGAAAAGCGTGGGCGCGGCAGGTCAGACCACGCCCTTGTTGCGCAGGGCGGCGATGTGTTCGGCACTGTAGCCGAGTGTCTCGCCAAGCACCACATCCGTGTGCTCCCCGAGCAACGGCGGATGGCGCAGCGCCTCGGTCGGCGTGGCGCTCATCTTCATCGGGCTGCCTACCAGCTTGACCGTGCCGGCCGAGGGGTGGGGCAGGTCCACGCGCAGGCCACGCGCGACCACCTGCTCGTTCTCGAAGACCTCGTCGAGCGTGTTGATCGGTCCGCACGGCACGCTGGCGCGCTCCAGGTCCAGAATCCACTGTTCACGCGTGCGCGGCGCCACCATCTCGGCCAGGATCGGTACCAGCACGTCGCGGTGCGCCACGCGCTGCGGATTGGTGGCGAAGCGCGGGTCGTCGGCCAGCTCGGGGCGGCCGCCGGCGGTGACGAACTTGCGGAACTGGCCGTCGTTGCCCACCGCGACGATGAGCCATCCATCGGCGGCCTGGAACGTCTGGTAAGGGACGATGTTCGGGTGCGCGTTGCCCCAGCGCTTCGGCGGGACGCCGCTGGCCAGGTAATTGGTGTTCATGTTTGCCAGCATCGACACCTGCACGTCCAGCAGCGCCATGTCGATGTACTGGCCTTCGCCGGTACGGTCGCGGTGGGCCAGCGCGGCCAGCACGGCGATGGTGGCGTACTGTCCCGTCATGAGGTCAGAGATCGCCACGCCGGCTTTCTGCGGGCCGCCGCCGGGCAGGTCGTCGCGCTCGCCCGTGATGCTCATGAAGCCACCCATGCCCTGGATGATGAAATCGTAGCCCGGGCGCTGGGCGTAGGGGCCGGTCTGGCCGAAGCCGGTGACCGAGCAGTAGATCAGGTCCGGCTTGATCGCTTTGAGCGATTCATAATCGAGGCCATACTTCTTGAGTTGTCCGACCTTGTAGTTTTCGAGCACCACATCGCTCTGCGCGGCCAGGTCGCGTACGAGTTGCTGCCCCTCCGGCGTGCTGATGTCGCACGTCACCGAACGCTTGTTGCGGTTCGCTGCCAGGTAGTAGGCGGCCTCGGCCGTGTCTTCGCCCTCGGGGGTCTTGAGCCAGGGTGGGCCCCAGATGCGGGTGTCGTCACCGGCGCCCGGGCGCTCGATCTTGATCACGTCGGCGCCGAAATCGGCAAGATTCTGGGCGCACCACGGGCCCGCGAGCACGCGGGTCAGGTCGAGGACGCGGAGATGGCTTAAAGCTCCCATGGCGATGGCGGCAGGCAGGTTCGAAAGAGCCAGCACTCTATCACCGGGGCAGTCGGGCGATGTCCCTGCGCGGAATCCCGAGGGAAGATCGTTGGGCGATAATCGGACAGCCGCCTGCCTGCCAGGGTGCTTGCCGACGGACACCTGCCCACCACTGCCCCGGGACGGGCCTTCCCCGTATAATCAACGGTTTGCAAATCCAACCTGACTGACTGCGCCGTGCCTCGACGCCGGCTGCGCCCGCACAACATGAAAGTCTCCGACATTCGCAGCAAGTTCCTTCAGTTCTTCGAGTCGAAGGGCCACACGGTGGTCCGCTCGTCCAGCCTGGTGCCGGCGAACGACCCGACGCTGCTGTTTACCAATTCGGGCATGGTGCAGTTCAAGGACGTGTTCCTCGGCACTGACAAGCGTCCCTACGTGCGCGCCACGTCGTCGCAGCGCTCGGTGCGCGCCGGCGGCAAGCACAATGACCTCGAGAATGTGGGTTACACGGCACGTCACCACACGTTCTTCGAAATGCTGGGCAATTTCTCGTTCGGCGACTACTTCAAGCGCGAGGCCATCCAGTACGCGTGGGAACTGCTGACCAAGGTCTACCAGCTCCCCGCCGATAAGCTCTGGGTCACGGTCTACGCCGAGGACGACGAGGCTTACGACATCTGGGCCAAGGAAGTGGGCGTGCCGGCCGACCGCATCGTGCGCATCGGCGACAACAAGGGCGCGCGCTACGCGTCGGACAACTTCTGGCAGATGGCCGATACCGGCCCGTGCGGCCCGTGCTCGGAAATCTTCTATGACCACGGCCCGGACGTGTGGGGCGGCCCCCCGGGATCGCCGGAAGAAGACGGCGACCGCTACATCGAGATCTGGAACCTGGTGTTCATGCAGTTCAACCGCGACGAGCAGGGCACCATGACGCCGCTGCCCAAGCCGTGCGTGGACACCGGCATGGGCCTGGAGCGTATTGCCGCCGTGCTGCAGCACGTGCATAGCAACTATGAGATCGATCTGTTCCAGGCACTGATCAAGGGCGCTGGCCGTGAAACGCATATCGCGGACCTGAACCAGAATTCGCTGAAGGTCATCGCCGACCACATCCGCGCCTGCTCGTTCCTGATCGTCGACGGTGTGATTCCGGGCAACGAAGGCCGTGGCTATGTGCTGCGCCGTATCGTGCGTCGCGCGATTCGTCATGGATACAAGCTCGGTCAGAAGACGCCGTTCTTCCACAAGCTCGTGGGCGACCTCGTCGCGCAGATGGGCGAAGCCTATCCGGAACTGGCCGAAGCCCAGTCGCGCGTGGTGGAAGTGCTGAAGGCCGAGGAAGAACGCTTCTTCGAAACCATCGAAAACGGCATGTCGATCCTCGACGCCGCCGTGGCGGACCTGAAGGCCAAGGGCGGCAAGGTGCTCGACGGTGAACTGGCGTTCAAGCTGCACGATACGTTCGGCTTCCCGCTCGACCTGACGCAGGACGTGGCGCGCGAGCAGGAGATCACGGTGGACGAAGCGGCGTTCGACGCCGCGATGACCCGCCAGCGCGAACAGGCCCGTGCGGCCGGCAAGTTCAAGATGGCCGCAGGCCTCGAATACTCGGGCGAGAAGACCGTGTTCCACGGCTACGACTCGCTTTCGATGGAAGGCGTGCGCGTGACCGCGTTGTACGTTGATGGCGCATCGGTCGACACGATGCAGCCGGGCCAGAGCGGTGTGGTTGTGCTGGACAACACGCCGTTCTACGCCGAGTCGGGCGGTCAGGTGGGCGATCAGGGCACGCTGGTGTCGGGCCCGGCCGTGTTCGCCGTGGCGGATACCACCAAGATCCAGTCCGACGTGTTCGGTCATCAGGGCACGCTGGCCAATGGCGCGCTCAAGGTGGGCGATACCGTGGCGGCACAGGTCGACGCGGTCCGTCGCGCGCGCACCGTGCGCAACCACTCGGCCACCCACCTGATGCACAAGGCGCTGCGCGAAGTGCTGGGCACCCACGTGCAGCAGAAGGGCTCGCTGGTCGATCCGGACAAGACCCGCTTCGACTTCTCGCACAACGCGCCGCTGACCGATGCGCAGATCCGCCAGATCGAAGAGATCGTCAATGCCGAGATCCTGAGCAATGCGCCGACCGTGGCACAGGTCATGCCGTTCGACGACGCGGTCAAGAGCGGCGCGATGGCACTGTTCGGCGAGAAGTACGCTGACGATGTGCGTGTGCTGTCAATCGGTACGTCGAAGGAACTGTGCGGCGGCACGCACGTGACCCGCACCGGCGATATCGGCCTGTTCAAGATCGTCGTGGAAGCTGGCGTGGCCGCTGGCATCCGCCGCGTGGAGGCGATCACCGGCGACAACGCGCTGCACTACCTGCAATCGCTCGACGCACGTCTCAACGAAGCCGCCGCCGCGCTGCGCGCGCAGCCGTCGGAACTGGTGCCGCGCATCGGCCAGGTGCAGGACCAGGTTCGCGCGCTCGAGAAGGAACTGGAAAAGCTCAAGAGCAAGCTGGCTTCGTCGCAAGGCGATGAGCTTGCGGCGCAGGCCGTGGACGTCAAGGGCCTGAAGGTGCTGGCTGCCCAGCTCGACGGCGCCGATGTGAAGACGCTGCGCGAAACGATGGACAAGCTCAAGGACAAGCTGCAGAGCGCGGCCATCGTGCTGGCGGCTGTGGCTGACGGCAAGGTGAGCCTGATCGCGGGTGTGACCGCCGATGCCACGTCGAAGGTCAAGGCCGGCGAACTGGTCAACTTCGTTGCCCAGCAAGTGGGCGGCAAGGGCGGTGGCCGTCCGGACATGGCCCAGGCAGGCGGCACCGATCCGGCAAATCTGCCGAAGGCGCTGGCTGGCGTGACGGAGTGGGTGTCGGCGAAGGTCTGATCCCCGTCGGCATCAACGAGAAAGGCCCCCGTAACGGAAGGCCTTTCTCGAGAAATAAAAAACGGCTGCCTGAGCAGCCGTTTTTTAATTGCGAAGTCGCCAGATCAGGCGCGGCCGAGTTCGCCATCCTTCAGTCGCCACAGGTTTAGCGGGTTGCCGTCCTGCACGGCTTGCGGCAGCAGGTCCGCCGGCACGTTCTGGTAGCACACCGGACGCAGGAACCGGTCGATCGCGCTAGCGCCCACCGAGGTTGTGCGCGTGTCCGACGTCGCCGGGAACGGGCCACCGTGGACCATCGCGAACGACACTTCCACGCCGGTCGGAAAACCATTGAACAGCACACGACCGACCTTGCGCTCCAGCGCGGGGAGCAGGCGGGCCGCCAGTGCGTGGTCGCCGGCATCCGCCTGCACCGTGGCGGTGAGCTGGCCTTCCAGGATGCGCGTCACGGCGAGCAGCGCCTCGGCATCCTTGCAGGTGACCAGTACCGTGGACGGGCCGAAGACTTCGACGTGCATGCGGTGGTCGGCAATGAACTGCTCCGCCGAGGTCTCGAAGAATACCGGGCGCGCCTGGTTCGGGCCCGTCGCATCCAGTCCGCAGGCCGCACGCGAGAGCCCGGCGATATCGGAGAGTTGCGTGACGCCACGTTCGAACGCCTGATGGATGCCCGGCGTCAGCATGGTGGCGGCGGGTTTGCCGGTCAGCGCGGCGAGGGCAGTCGCGCGGAATGCCTCAAGGGCCGGACCTTCGATGGCCAGCAGCAGGCCGGGGTTTGTGCAGAACTGGCCGACGCCGAGCACCAGCGAGTCGATCAGGTCGCGGGCAATCTGTTCGCCGCGCGCGGCCAAGGCTTCGGGCAGCAGGTATACGGGGTTGATGCTGCTCATCTCGGCATAGACCGGGATCGGCTGCGGGCGCGTGTTGGCCACGTTCACCAAGGCCAGCCCACCGGTGCGCGATCCGGTGAACCCGACCGCCTGGATGGCAGGGTGGGCAACCAGCGACGTGCCGATCGCATTACCTACACCCATCACGAGCGAGAACACGCCTTCAGGCAGACCGCTGTCGGCCACGGCCTTCTGGATGGCGCGGCCAACCAGTTCGGACGTGCCGGGGTGAGCGGGGTGGGCCTTGGCAACCACTGGGCAACCGGCGGCCAGAGCAGACGCGGTGTCGCCGCCAGCCACCGAGAAAGCCAGCGGGAAGTTGCTGGCGCCGAACACGGCCACGGGACCGACCGCGATCTTCTGCATCCGCAGGTCGGGGCGCGGCGGGGCGCGCTCGGGCAGGGCGCTGTCGAGCGTGGCATCCTGCCAGCGGCCGTCG
>NZ_ANKP01000124.1:0-21818 GCF_000319775.1 Cupriavidus sp. HMR-1 | reverse complement strand
TCGCCCCGCCGCCCGTGGTCAGCGCGCCGGCCCAGCCACAGGAGTTCACCGCATCCCCGGCACAGCCGGTGCCACCGCCGCCTCAACACGCGCCTGCGCAAGGCCCGGTTGGCGAGAGCCTGGGCGCGAAGGACTAAGCTTGTTGGATGCCAATACGTTTCAGAGTATTGCGTACTGTTTGAGTATCTTGCGTCTGTTTACGGCACTCGTCCGTTCTGTGAGCCCCGTAACATCGTATTAAAAGCGCCAAACTTGCGTGGTTGTCTGGGTTCTAATCCGTACATGCCCAACGTGATGAAAAGGAGCACAGACATGCAACGCAATCACAAGACGCACGCACTCAAGCAGTTCATCGCGGCTTCGGCCGTATTCCTGGTCGCCGGTGGCGCCTTTGCCCAGACCGCAGCGCCTGCGCCGTCCGACGGCCCGCAAGGCATGCCCATGCACCGCATGGGTGGCCCGGGCGAGCATCGCGGCGGAGACTGGCTGATGAAGCTGGCCGATACGGACAAGGACGGCACGATCTCGAAGGCCGAGTTCGATGCGCTGTTCAACAAGATCGATACGAACCACGACGGCAAGCTCGACAAGTCCGAGCTGGCGGCCTTTCACAAGGCAATGTGGGAGCAGCGTCGCGCCGAGATGAAGGCTGATTTCGAGGCCAAGTTCAAGGCCGCTGACAAGAACAACGACGGTGCGCTGACCCGCGACGAGTTCAAGGCGGCCTTCCCGCGCATGGCAAACCGTTTCGATCGGATTGATGCCAATCACGATGGCAAGGTGACGATGGCCGAGATGGAAGCCAGCATGCAGAAGATGCACAAGGAACGTATGGACCGGATGGAGCGCCGCGGCCCTGGCGGTCCGGGCGCCGCGCCGGCGCCTGCAATGCCTTCGAGCGGCGGCAACTAAGCCAACTTTCACCGGCAGACGAGCGCGACCTTCGGGTCGCGCTTTTTTTTCGTGGTCGAGCCTCATGAAAGATCATGGCACCATCCTTGCCTGTGCAATCTAGTGCATTTCATCGGCGTATTTGGCCCGTGATAGCGGGTATCGCATCAAAAAAATTGCGCATTTGTGCACGACTTGTTAAATTTGCGCAAAAAAATTGCCGACAAACATATTGCGGAGCAACAAAACGTGAGCAAGGTGGAGCTGGACAAGATCGACCGAAAGATCCTGGAAGTCCTGCAGACCAATGGAAGGCTGACGAACCTGGAAGTGGCGGAGCGCGTGAATCTGTCGCCAAGCCCTTGTCTGCGTCGCATCCGTCGTCTGGAGGAGATTGGCGTCATTCGCCAGTATGCAGCGCTGCTGGAGCCCAACAAGATCGGGCTGGGCCTGCTCGCCTATATCAACGTCAGGCTGGAAAAGCAGGGGGGCACCCCGAAAGGCAAGGCGCCGCTAGACCTCTTCCGGGCGGCCATCCAGACGTGGCCCGAAGTCGCGGCCTGCCATGCCATGACCGGCGAGATGGACCTGCTGCTCAAGGTATATGTCGAGGACATGGAACACTTTGCCCGTTTCATGCAGGAGCAACTGCTTGCGCATCCTTCCGTGATCGACGTGCGTTCGAGCTTCGCGCTCGAATCGATCAAGGACACCACGGCGCTGCCAGTGGCTGGCAACGCCTGATCGGCTGGCTGAACGCCATGCCAATGCAAACGGCGCACCGCCAGGGTGCGCCGTTTGCATTTCCGGGCTAGCGTGTTGGGCGTGCTAGCGCAGAGTGTGTCAGACCGTGTGTTTCTGCGGCACTAGCGAACGCCAGAAGCGCAGGCCGAAGCGGCGGGCATCGCGCAGATTGCGACGCATCATGTAGTCGAGGTCGGCAACCTGCTCATCAAGCGCTTCAGTCAGACGACTCACGGTGTCGGCCGGTGTCAGTTCCAGGTACGCATCGGCTTCACCGTACGCATACTGCACCTTCATGCCGGCCTTCTTGGCGATGTGCATCATCGCCGCGTTGCGCGACAGGCAGTGCATGTAAAGGGTACGCACGCTGGTATTGCGCCCGTGGATCGCGGCCCGCTCGAACAGCGCGCTACCGATACCGCGGCCACGCGCGCTCTTGGAGACCGACACGCCAAATTCGGCGACGCGGCCCTGCGCGTTGTCGCGCAGGTTGGCGAAGTGGCCCACGCCGATCAGTTCCAGGTTCTCGTCGTAGACGCCGAACACGCTGTCGTGGTCGAAGTCGATGCTGTCGACGTATGCCTCGACCACGTGATCACCCACCGACTGGCCAAAACGGAGCAGGCGATCCTCCTCACCCAGGGCGAGGAAATGCTTGAGCAGGCGCGAGCGGTGATGGGCGGCCAGTTCACGAACCAGAACGGTGTGACGTTGGGCTGCCTGGCTTGCTGCGGCTGCACGGCGGAGATCTTCGTCGGTTACGGCTCCGACGGCCTTGCTCAGTTCGAGCGGGTTCACTTTTGTTTCCTTCTTCAGTGATCGGTATAAAAATAACACCGTCGCGGTGGATGCCTGTGCACTTTCGTGTCACGATGCACCGGATCCGGGCAAACACTAGGTTGCTGCGACGCGAAAACTATTGTAGTGGAATTGTCAGTCTCGCGTAAGCTATCCTGCGTCGCAACACACCCAGAAAAGTGTGATATTTCGAAAAATTGAGCCAAATCAACGGTTTGGCTGCGCGATCCTGGCGTCACCAGGGGGCGTGTTGTGGATTTGCTGCAACGCCGCATTCTCCTGCTGCCGGCCACTCGCTGGACCCGTTCGTACCCAGACACCATGACCGAGCCCCCCGTAGTTGTGATCTTCGCGCATCCTTCGCCCCGGCGTTCACGCGTCAACCGTCCCCTTGCTGAAGCGCTGGCGGCGTTGCCCCATGTGGAAGTGCGCGAGTTGTACCGGCTCTACGTCGACTACGACATCGATGTCGTTGCCGAGCAACGCTTGCTGTCCACCGCCGAGACCCTGGTCCTGCAGTTTCCCGTGCGCTGGTACAGCGTGCCCGCGCTTCTCAAGCTGTGGCTGGATGATGTGCTCGAAAGCGGCTGGGCCTTTGGCCCCGGCGGCACGGCGCTGCGTGGCAAGTCGATGCTGGCTGTGGTCAGCACCGGTGGTCATGCCGATGCCTATGGCCCGGAGGGCACCCATGGCCATCCAATCGCCGATTTCCTGCTGCCGCTCGAACAGACCGCGCTGTTGTGCGGCATGACCTGGCTGCCGCCGGTGGTGCTGCATGACGCCGACAACGCCGATAGCGATGCCGTGGCGCTCCATATCGAGCATGTGGCGCGTCATCTGCCGGCGCTACCACTACCCCCTGAAACGCAACAGTGGACCGATGCGGAGCTGGGCGGGGAGGACGCGCCATGAACCAGCACGATTTCATGATTGCGCTGGTTGTCTTCCTGGTGGCGGCAGTGGTGGCCGTGCCGCTGGCGCGGCGATTCGGGCTTGGCGCCGTGCTCGGATATCTGCTGGCGGGTGCGGCAATCGGACCCTTCGCGCTGAGGCTGGTGACCAACGTCGAGTCGATCCTCCATTTCTCGGAGTTCGGCGTTGTCCTGATGATGTTCGTGATCGGCCTCGAACTCGAGCCACGCAAGCTGAAGAACCTGCGCAAGACGATCTTTGGCTATGGCACGGCTCAGATGGCAGCGTGTGCGCTGGTAGTCGGGGGAGCGGCCGCATTGCTGGGCGCGTCGTGGCAGGTCGCGATCGTCGCCGGTCTGGGGCTCGCGCTGTCGTCTACCGCCATTGCCTTTGCTACCCTGGCCGAGCGGAATCTGATGGGCACGCCCGCTGGTGCGGCCAGCTTCGGCATTCTGCTGTTCCAGGATATCGCTGCGATCCCGATGATCGCGCTGCTGCCCTTGCTGGCGATCGACGCCGCCGAGATTGCGCCCCATGGCCCGCCGCACTGGCAAACGGTGGCCAGGGCGGTGGCGGTGCTCGGCATCGTGGTGGTCGGTGGCCGGTACCTCGTGCGGCCCGCATTGCGGTTCATCGCGCGCACGGACATGCGCGAGATGTTCACCGCCTTTGCGCTGCTGCTGGTGGTTGGCATCGCGCTGATGATGGAAGCGGTGGGCGTGTCGATGGCGCTTGGCACATTCGTCGCCGGCGTGCTGCTGGCGGATTCCGAGTACAAACACGCGCTGGAAGCCGACATTGAGCCATTCAAGGGGTTGCTGCTCGGCCTGTTCTTCATGGCCGTCGGCATGTCGATCGACTTCGGCGTGCTCGCCCAGGCGCCGTGGAAGGTACTGGGGCTGGTTGCTGGATTCGTACTGGTCAAGACACTGGTGCTGGCGGTGCTCGCGCCCCGGTTCGGGATTGCGCGAGGCCAGTGGTTGCTGTTCGGGCTCTTGATCTCGCAAGGCGGCGAGTTCGCGTTCGTGGTGTTTTCGGTGGCCGACAATGTCGGCCTGCTGACCGAGCATATGCACGCGCTGCTGGTCCTGATCGTGGCGCTGTCGATGGTGGCCACGCCGCTCTTGCTGCTTGTCTTCGATCAGCTGATCGCGCCGCGCCTGCACATCCTGATGCGGAAGCCCGACGATGTGATCCCGCCGCAGCACAACCCGGTAATCATCGCGGGTTTCGGGCGGTATGGTCAGATCATTGGTCGCTTGCTCTATGCGCAGGGCATCGGGGTGACCGTGCTCGACCATGATCCGGACCAGATCGAGTTCCTGCGCCAGTACGGCTTCAAGATTTTCTACGGCGATGCCACGCGAGTGGACCTGCTCGAGGCAGCCGGCGTGGCGGAGGCGAAGATTCTGGTCGTGGCGATCGATGGCATGGAAGACAGCCTCGCCTTGATCGACCGCGTGCGTGAGCGCTGGCCGGAGTTGACGATCTGTGCCCGGGCACGCCATGTGTCGCACGTCTACCAGCTCAAGGACCGGGGTGTTGGCATCTACGAGCGTGAGATGTTCGAGGGGTCGCTGATGATGGGGCGCCGCGTGCTGGAAGGCCTCGGCTTCGACCCCGCGGAAGCACGCAACGTGGCGCTTCGGTTCCGCCGTCACAACATCCAGGGGATCGACCGGTTCTATCCGTACTACACAGACCAGAAGAAGCTGACGTCCCTGACCAAGCAGGCGCGAGACGAGCTCGAGGAAATGTTCCGGCAGGATCGCGAGCAGCGGCGCAAGCGCGAGGAGGCCGAGTGGTCCTGATGGCGGGCGCTGTCGCTGGGGCGCGTTATCCGGTGATGCCGGTCCCGCGCGGGGTCAGGCCGCCTTCGAGGAGGTCGACCACCATCTCCGCGAACTGGGCGTATGACAGCTTGCCGCCGGGCTTGAGCCACGTGAACGTCCAGTTGATCATGCCGAACACCGTCATGGTCAGCGCGGTCTGGTTCTCAGCCGTGACTCGGTCCGGATAGGCAAGGCGCAGCAGGCGAGTGAAAGCGGCCACCACGTCGCGCTCGCGCTTGAGGATCTGATCGCGCTGTTCTTCAGCCAGGAACTTCACGTCGTTGATCAGCGCGATATGGCGTGTCTGCGACGTTTCGTATTCGGCCAGGAAGGCGCGCAGCAAGTGCCCGAACGTCTCCCGGCTGTTCAGCCCGCGCCGAGCGCTATCCGCTTCCACCTCGCTGACGATCTGCATGAGCTGACACGTGTAGCGGTCCAGCAGGTCGAACAGGATCGCCTCCTTGCTCTCGTAGTAGTGGTACAGCCGGGCTTTCGACGTGCCGCACGCGGCGGCCAGATCGGCCATCGACGTGCTCGGGTAGCTGGTGGCCGCGAAGGCAGCCGCTGCCAGGTCAAGGATTTGTTCTCGTTGCGCCTCGAAATCGGGCGCTTTGGTTCTGGCCATATGGCTCCGAAATGTTCGCCGGGAGGGCGATCGGGGGTCGCTGGGGTTTGCTGGGTCGATTAAGAGACCGGGTTCACGCGTCGTCGTCGGCGAGGCTGTTGCGACGGAGCTCGCAGGTGTCGAGTGCCTCAGGGTTACCGCGCAGCACGAGCTGGCCGGTGCTGACCAGCTCACGGCAGCGCCAGAACACGAACCAGTCGCTGGCCAGCAGCCCTTCGATGGCCCCCATCACGCTGCCCACCACTTGGGCGGCCGGTGTCCACTCGGCAGGGGCTCGCTCCAGGATCACGTCGTCGACGGTGTGGTAGGCCGCTGGCACCAGCGTGTTGCCTTTCCACAGCCGCACGTCGGCATTCTCCTTGACGTTCTGCTGCCACTCGTAGCCCAGCCGGCCCAGGCGCAGCACCGAGACCGGCGCGATGGTCGAGAACCGGCGCGCCAGCCTTGCGGCCGAATACATGCCGATGGCGGTCAGGCTGCCATGCGTGGGCGTTTCCAGCTCGCGCAGGTCCATCGCCACCTCGTTGATCCGCTGCGGCGTCTGATAGAGATGAAAGACCACGCGGCGCAACATCAACTGGTCTGACGCGCTCTGACCGTGCCAGATCGCCACCTCCATGTCGTCGCGGCGCAGGGCCTGGAACTGATCCAGCGCCTGGCGCATCTCGGCGGCGAAGTCGATATCGGAATGGGGCGCCACCCGCTGCCAAAAGCCGGAGCGGATCAGGCCGGTACTGTCGATATCGGCAATGGGGCCGACGGCGAGGTCGTCACGGAGGACGACAACCGGATCGGGACGGGCCGCCTGGGCCAGAGCCTGGCGCAGCGTGGTGCCCGCGACATCGCCGTTGACGACATGGATATATTGCATGACCGTGATTGTATAGGGTGCGACGGATCAAGCCTGTCCCCGCCATTGTAATCACGGCATGTGGTCAGTCGCGCATTGGCGGCACCCCGGCGTGTGGGATTTCCACCATATGCGCGACGCCTAGCGCTCGTCGTAGCTGACCACCACGCGCGGCGTCACCGCCCGGGCCTGACAGGTCAAGACAAAGCCCTTTTCCATCTCCCACGGCTCGAGCGTGTAGTTCTTCTCCATTTCAACCTCGCCCTCGAGCACTTTCGCCCGGCAGGTGCAGCAGACCCCGCCCTTGCAGGCGTAGGGCAGATCGAGGCCGGCCGCCAGCGCGGTGTCGAGCACTTTGGCATTGCCAAGCGGCAGGCGCATCTTGTGCTGCTTGCCGTCCAGCACCACCACCAGTTCGGCCGTGCCGGTCTGTCCTTCGAGCGAAACGGGTGTCTCGCGCCGTGGGCCGAGTGGCACGCCGAAGCGCTCGGCATGGATGCGGTGCGGGTCGAGGCCAGCTGCCTTGAGCGCCTCCTCCACCTCGTCGATCATCGACGCGGGGCCACACACGAACGCGGCGTCGATGTCGTCGATCGGAATCAGTGAGCCAAGGAACCGGCCCACGCGCTCGCGATCCAGGCGGCCATGCAGCAGATCGACCTCCTGCGGCTGGCGCGACAGCACGTGATAGAGCGTGAAGCGCGACAAATACTGATTCTTCAGGTCCTCGAGCGCTTCGGAGAAGATGATCGTGTCGACGCTGCGATTGCCGTAGACCAGCGTGAAGCGGCTGTTCGGTTCCATGGCAAGCGTGGTGCGGATCAGCGATAGCACCGGCGTGATGCCGCTGCCGGCGGCGAAGGCCACGTAATGACGCGACGTGGCCGGGTCCAGCGGTACATGGAAGCGTCCATCAGGTGTCATGACGTCTAGCGTCTGTCCGGCTTCGACGTTGTCGTGGACCCAGGTCGAAAACACACCATCGTCGACGAGCTTGACCGCCACGCGCAGTTCGCCGCTTTCAGCGTAGTCCTGCACGCCACTGCAGATCGAGTACGAACGGCGCACGTCGTTGCCGCCGACCGGCGCCTTCAACGTGAGGAACTGGCCTTGGGTGAACCGGTAGGCATCCCGCAGGGCGTCAGGCACATCGAATGCGATCGACACCGTATCGGACGTCTCGGGACGAACCTGCGCCACGCGCAGCGGATGGAACTGTGGGGTCATGGCCGGTGGGGGTCAGTAAGGTTTGAAATAGTCGAACGGCTCACGGCAGTCCAGGCAGCGGTAGAGCGCCTTGCACGCCGTGGACGCAAAGCGCGACAGCTCCTGCGTATGGGGGCTGCCGCAGCGCGGGCATGTCACGGCGTCTTCGGACTGGGCCCGTGGCACGAAGCGCAGCGGTTTGGCGTTATCCGGCGGGGCATCCGTGACGCAGTGCCCGGGCGGGGCGATGCCAAAGGCGCGCAGGCTGGCGCGGCCGGATTCGGTGATCCAGTCGGTGCTCCAGGCGGGCGCCAATACTGTGAGCACGCGCCAGGGGGCGACCCCGGCGGCCTCGAGCGCGCGGCCCACGTCTTCTTCGATCTGCGACATCGCCGGGCAGCCCGAGTACGTCGGCGTGATCACAGCTTCCAGCGTCAGTCCATCGTCGCCCAGCCGTACGTCTCGCAGAATGCCGAGGTCGCGGATAGAAACGACCGGGATTTCGGGGTCTGGCACGGCCTCCAGTGCCGCGCGCGCGCAGGCGAGCCGATCGTCGGGTGTATCGGCCCTTTTCCCCGAAGGCGTCGAAAATGTCGGCGCGAACGGGGATGTGGTGGCATCACGGGCGGGGGTGTCGCGCATGGCTTCGATCCCTGGCTTACCACTGCGCGCCGGGATGGGCGCGCGCGAGGCCCTGCATCTCGGCCAGCAGATAGCCCATGTGTTCCGAGTGCACGCCCTGCTTGCCTGTCGAGAGGAACGCGGACTCGGCCGGCAGGCGCAACGTCGCCTCTTCGAGTGTGGCGCGTACCGTGGCGTCCCATGCATCGCGCAAGTCGGCGGTCAGCACGCCGATGCCTTGCTCTGCGGCTTCCCGCTCGATCGGATCGGCGGCGAAGCACTCGTTCATGTACGGCATCAGATGTTCGAGCGCGCGTTGCATCCGGAGGTGAGACGTTTCGGTGCCATCGCCAAGCCGCACGACCCAGCCGGCGGCATGGTGCAGGTGGTAGCGCGCTTCTTTTACCGACTTGGCGGCGATGGCGGCGAGCTCGGTGTCGCGGCTGCGCTCCAGCGCGGGCCACAACTCCACCATCAACGCGCCGAACAGGAAGTTGCGCATGATGGTGATGGCGTAGTCACGATCCGCGCGTGCAGTGCCGGCCAGCGGTCCGTGGTGCGGCAGTTCCAGCAGCGTCCAGTTGTGAAACTCGCGCTCGGCACGCCAGTAGGCGTAGTCGTCTTCATGCCGGGTGCGGCCGGTCAACTGGCCTTCGAGCACGCCGGCGTGGCTGTAGAGCAGCCGGGCCTGCCCGATCAGGTCGAGACTGATGTTGGTCAGCGCGATGTCTTCCTCTAGCGCCGGGCCGTGGCCACACCATTCGGCATTGCGCTGTCCCAGGATCAGCGCATTGTCGGCCAGGCGGAGCACATACTGCAGCGGCGCGGTGCGTGCGAGAGGAAGGCCGGCCAATGCGGCGTCGCCGTTGGCGGCGGCAGTGATGGATGAATTCATGTCGCCGGCCTTACATGTGGTTCACTTCTTCGGGCAACTGATAGAACGTCGGGTGGCGGTAGATCTTGTCGGCCGCCGGGTCGAACAACTCGCCCTTCTCGGCAGGCGCGCTGGCCGTAATCGCCGACGATGGCACCACCCAGATCGACACGCCTTCCTGCCGGCGCGTGTAGACGTCGCGTGCCATGAGCAGTGCTTGCTGCGCATCGGCGGCATGCAGGCTGCCGCAGTGCTTGTGTTCCAGGCCCTGTTTGCTGCGGACGAAGACTTCCCACAGCGGCCATTCCTTTTGCGTCATGTCTGTCTCCTCTTGGCGTTCAGGCTGCTTTGGCGTCGGCCTTGCGACGTGCCTGTTTTTCGGCGTGAGCCAGTGCGGCTTCCCGTACCCAGGCGCCGTCGTCATGTGCCTTGACGCGTGTGGCCAGGCGCTCCCGGTTGCACGGGCCGTCACCGTTGATCACGCGCCAGAACTCTTCCCAGTCGAGCGGGCTGTAGTCGTAGTGGCCGCGCTCGGCATTCCATACCAGGCCGGGATCGGGCAACGTCACGCCGAGCACCTTGGCCTGCTCGACGGTGGCATCGACGAACTTCTGCCGCAGGTCATCGTTGGAAATGCGCTTGATGCCCCAGGCCATGGTCTGAGCGCTATTGGTAGATGCGGAGTCGGGCGGGCCGAACATCATCAGCACCGGGAACCACCAGCGATTGACGGCGTCCTGCACCAGATCGCGCTGCGCTTCGGTGCCACGCATCATCGCCAGCAACGCGTCGTAGCCCTGGCGCTGGTGGAACGATTCTTCCTTGCAGATGCGGATCATGGCCCGCGCATACGGCCCGTATGAGCAGCGGCACAGCGGGATCTGATTCATGATCGCGGCGCCGTCGACCAGCCAACCGATGACGCCGACATCCGCCCAAGTCAGCGTCGGGTAGTTGAAGATCGACGAATACTTGGCGCGGCCCGCGTGCAGCGCATCGACGAGGTCGTCGCGCGAGGCATTGAGGGTTTCGGCCGCACTATATAGATAGAGTCCGTGGCCGCCTTCGTCCTGGACCTTGGCCAGCAGGATGGCTTTGCGCTTCAGCGACGGCGCGCGGCTGATCCAGTTGCCTTCGGGCAACATGCCGACGATTTCGGAATGCGCATGCTGCGAGATCTGGCGGACAAGGGTCTTGCGGTAGGCGTCCGGCATCCAGTCCATCGGCTCGATCTTGCCGTCCTCGGCAATGCGGGCATCGAACGCGGCCTGTTGATCGGCGAATTCCGGGGCGATGGGCGCCACTTGCGGTGCCTGGCCGGGCAGGTCGAGGCTCTGTGTGTACATCACGTCTCCTTGACGGGGCGTCTGCTGCGACGGGCCGACTCGTGATTTGTGATCTGGGTGCTTGGGTCGGTCGGGCTTGCTCACTATATATATAAACCGACCGGTCGGTCAATTTAAAAGACTATCCGATTGGCGAACGATTTCAGAATCACGCCGTCACGTGAGGCACGCGCCACGTGTAGTATGAAAATTCATCTCTTTACTGGAGGGCAATGCAATGGCGAGCAAGGCTTACAGCAAGATCGTGGTGGCGGTAGATGGAAGCAGCACCTCGGATCTGGCATTGCAGGAGGCGATTCGTGTGGCGGGGGGCAGCGGGGCGACGATTCTCGCGCTCTATGTCGTCGACAATGCCATGGTGCTGTTCGACGCCGGGTACTACGATCCGTCGCAGATCGAACGCGCTTTCGTGGAAAGCGGCACCCGAGCCCTCGAGGCCGCCAGCAAGTTGCTTGGCGATGCCGGGGTGAAGTTCGAGACGAAACTCGTCACGGAACCTGCCGTGGCCGGCGACATAGCTGGGTCGATCAACGCTGCGGCCAGTGAGTGGGGCGGCGATTTGCTCGTCATCGGTACACACGGCCGACGCGGCGTGCGCAGGCTCGTGCTCGGCAGCGTTGCCGAAGCCGTGATTCGTCAGTCGACCATGCCGGTCTTGCTGGTGCGCGGGACGTCGTCAGAGCAGTAACAAGCCAGGCGCGCGAACGTTCAGCCGGCGAAGCGGAAGTGTCCGCCACGCAGCATGATTTCGCGCGCTTCGGTCAGCTCAAACATGCTGTGCGCCAGTTGCTCGATGCGCGCGCGGTTGTTTGTGAAGGCGCGCACCAGATCCTCTTCGCGCGGGGAGCGCGCGCCGCAGTAGGCCTCAAGCGCCTCGGCCGTGACCGAATACTGCGAACGATTGCCGTTGACGGTGGCCGGGCAGGAGAGCGTCAGACTGGCGCCACAGTACGTCGGGTTGCTGTTCGGGAACGTGATATCGACCATGGCGCACCTCGTCTTGCCGGGAACGGGGAAACGGCGAATATCCTTTTAATATAGGTAACTGCAGCCGTCCGGCAACCCTGAGCGAGCCCGAATTTCTCCTTTTGGTCGATCGCATCAACTGGCGCGCAAGCTGCTCCGCCGGGAGCGGCTGCCGTGCTCGTGCGCTGCGGCCAGTGCGCTCATCTGGGCAACGGCTTGATGCGCGCTGTCGACATGGGCATTGGCGTACGCCGCTTGTTCGACCAGGAACTGCTCGAATGCCGTGGTGGCGAGTGGAGACGGTCCGATCCAGTCAGGCGCGGAGGGGGCTATCGCATCAATCCGCCCTGGTCGTGCCGCAACCTCCGCCAGTCGTACCTCAAGTGCCGATAGCAGGGCCTGAACCCCGGGACCCGGGGGTTGGTCGACACTTCCCGATTCCGCGCTGGCCCGAATCAGCCCGGCCAGAGAAGCCATGCGCCGCGCCGTGTCATGCAGCGACGTGTGGGCCGCCGTCAGATCGGAGGCGAGATCACCGGCGGACTGGGACAGCGTGGCTTCGGCGCGAGATGATGCACGGCCCGCCGCCACGCGCAGGGCCTCGAGCCGCAAATGGGACGGCGTGAGTGTGCGCGAGGCGCGGCTCGCCGCGCGCAGGTAGACGGCGTTGACCGCCAGCGCGTCAATGCTGTGGCGGAAGACCCGCGATAGCTCGGCACGCGGTGCCAGTATGTAGTAGCTAGCCAGTGCGATCAGACACCCGATCGCGGTATCGAGCCCTCGCATCGCTGCGACCTGGCTGCTGCTCGATGTGGGTTCACCGAGCCAGGAGAAGAGAATGACCGCTGGTGTGAGACAGAAGGCAAAGCCCCCGGGGTTGCCCGCCAGCCGCGCAGCATAGGCACCCGCCAGGAAGAGGGCGCTTAGTCCCAGCACCGGCGCGGGTGTTGGGTGCAACAGGCTGATCGCGCAGGCGAGCAGGGCACCGGCCAGAGATCCGGCAAATCGCAAGAACGAGATCTGGCGAGTCGTCTGCAGCCGCGGACTCAACACCATGATCACGGTGACGGCCACCCAGTAGCCGTGATCGACATGCCAGATCTGCGCGGGTAGAAGACTCAGGCCGCCGGCGAGCGCAAGGCGCACCGCGTGCCGGGTGACGCGAGTGTCGCGCGCGGCCAGATCCGCCAGCATGAGACCGAGACGATCGATCAGGCTGGCGAATCCGCTGTTTGGCCAGGAGAAGCCTTCGCGCCAGCGATCGAACGCAGGAAACTGCGCAAGCGCAGCCAGGGCCGATTGATATGCCGGAGGCGTGCTGGCATGGGTACGCCGGGCAGCCAGTTCACGCAGGTCCCGGAAGAGCATGGCCGTCAGAGCGGGAAGGTCCGGGCCGTGGCAGGACAGGGCTTGCAGAACCTGAGCGTGCATGTCGGTCAGCCGGCTAGCCGCGCAGGCCAGTGGCAACGCATGGCCGACGCCCAGCCTTTCGCGCAATTCGCCGGCAACAATCAACAGCGCGAATATCGCATCGCCGACCGCGATGGCGTAGGCGTAGTGCAGGAGCGCAACGGGATCGGCCAGGCCACGTCGGCTGACTAGCGCCTTGCGCGCCGTTTCGATGCAAAGGCGAATCTCCTGCTTGTGCGGTGTCATATCCAGCGAGCGCGCTCCTGCGAGCGCCACCGCGAATCGGCGCAGTGCGTCGTAGATAGCAATGATCTCAGTCCGTGGGCGTGTCTCGCGATCCGAGGGGATCAACACAAGACTGACCGCGCAGGCGAACAGGCCGCCGCGAAGAAAATCCAAGCCGGCCATCCAGGCATGAATGGAGGCGGATGGCCCTGACGCTGGCTGCAGGCACGCGGCGATCAAGACTACGTAGAGGAGCTTGAACCACAGCGCGGTGGCGGGACCGCGAACCTCCGACAAGCCGGCCACAAGACCCGCGGCCAGCACGAACGCCAGCGCTGCTAGCGGCGAGGCATGGAGGCTCGCGCCGATCACACTGACGGCTGCGCCACCAATCCCTACAGTTGCCAGTCCACGAATACGGGCGGCGGCGGTGCCGGGGCGATCGGCAAGGCAAGTCCAGATGGATGCCGTGGCCGACCAGATGTAGCCACTGTCCCCAGTCAGCCAGGCCGTACCGGCGAGCGTGAGAAATGACAAGGCGTAGATCGCACCGCGCCGTAGAAAGGCGGCGTCAGGCCAGTAGCGGAGGTAGTGCAAGGCGGGGCGCATCGAGCAGGCGGGGGCGGCTGAGTGGTATCAGGGTCAGTACCGATGCCACTGTACTTGCCAGCTTGCTGCATCGCAACAAATCTGATTTGAATCAGGGGCTGGCGCGCAAATCGTGCATTGTTGCACCGCAAGTGGGATGCGCGGTGCATGACGGTGCGTGCTCCATATTCCTCATATGGACCGAAGGAAACAGTCCAACTGATCCACGATTCCCCAAATTTTGGGCAAAAAAAACCCGCGCAGATGATGCGCGGGTTGGAATCCACCGAGGTGGTGGAGGAGACAGACTTCACTATACACGACTTGTTGCGTCGCACCAAGCGTCCTTTTGCGAGATGTTCGATGACCGCACAAGCTCGTTGTGGTCGTACAACGACTAGCGGAAAAGATAGGCAATCCAGACAGCCGCAACGAGTCCAACACCATCTGCAAACAGTGCGCAGGCTAGTGCGTGCCTTGTATTGCGCACATTGACGCTACCGAAGTACACCGCAAGCACATAGAAGGTGGTTTCCGTCGATCCCTGGATAATGGCTGCGAGCCGTGCCTGGAAGGAGTCGACGCCATAGGTTGTCATCACGTCGACCATTAGCCCCCTGGCACCAGCCCCGGAGAGGATCTTCATGAGACCAACGGGCAGGGCGGGCACGAAATCGGTATTCATGCCGAGCCACTGAAATACGCTCGTAAGCGCCTGCATCACCACATCCATGCAGCCTGTGACACGAAACAGTCCGATGGCCACGAGGATGGCTACCAGGTAGGGAATGATCTGCACCGCCACGCCGAACCCTTCCTTGGCGCCATCGATAAACGCATCGTAGACATTGATGCGGCGCAGTGCTCCAGCGACCAGGAAGAGGGTGATCAGTGAAAGGATTAATCCACTGCCGGCCAGGGCGGTGAGCTTGCTGACTTGATCTGGTGGAGCATGTCGCAGCCAGAAGAACAGGGCGCCAAGCAGGCCGCCGATGAGGCCAAACGTGACCAGTACGGCGGGTTTGAGCAGGTTGAGCCGTTGAACCCAAGCCACTGCCAGCAAACCGGCCAGGCAAGACACCGCCGTGGCAAGCAGCGTCGGCAGAAAAATATCCGCGGCATTGAAGCCAACCAATCCCTGCTTCACAGCCATGGCCTGCCGGATGGCGATCACCGACGTCGGAATCAGCGTCAGCCCCGCCGTGTTCAGCACAATGAACATGATCTGGGCATTGGTGGCGGTGCCAGGCTGGCGATTTAGCGATTGGAGCTCGCGCATCGCATTGAGCCCAAGTGGAGTGGCGGCGTTATCGAGCCCCAGCATATTGGCGGAGATATTCATCATCATCGCGCCTTGCGCCGGATGGCCCTGCGGCACGCCGGGGAAGAAGTGGCGCAATAGTGGATTCACCAGTCGGGCGAACATATCCACGGCGCCGGCGCGCTCGCCGACGCGCATGATGCCAATCCACAGGCTCATCACTCCGGCCAACCCAAGCGAAATCTCGAAGGCAGTGCGCGCGCTGTCGAACAGGCTAGCCAGCATGGCGGGAAACACCGCGGTGTCGCCGCCAATCAACCGCACACATGCGGCAACGAAAGAAACGAGAAAGAATCCGAGCCAGACGAGGTTCAGTGCCATCGGCGAGAAAAGTGGCAGTAAGAAGGCTTCGCCGTTCCACCGGCGAAGCTTCGCATCATAGCCCGACGCCGATCAGACTTAGGCGATATCGGCGCCACGCTTAGCCAGCAGGTCTCGAAGGATCGACCTGTGGCAATGGGCTTCGTTCTCGCAATAGCAGCCGAGTGAGAAATTGGTCTGATGGGATAGCGCCGCCAGCAGATCCAAGGTGCGACTCGCGTCCGGTTCGGCCATCTGCGACCGGAAATGCCTGTCGAATGCGCGCCAGGCCTTGTCGTCTGCCGCTGCTTGCGCTTCCGCGACCAGATCGGCGGAGGGTGAAAGTACCGGGTACCACACATCGTAATAGTCCCTGCTGGCGAACTCCGCCTTGGGGACACCTCGTGGTGGCCGCCTCACGGTACCGATGCGCAGGCCTTCATCCGCTGCGCGGGGTGTGCCAAGCCTGACGATACGAATGCTCATCTAGTTGTCCCCACTTTCGCCGGAATCCCCTACCGGGGAGTCTGGCGCCTGAACCCATGGTGTCACATGCCTCTATATATATGATGCATTCACCGTTGGGCCGACGATTATGGCGATGGCCAATCAGGCCTTGAAAGGGCCTTTTTAGATATTTTCAGAAAGTGCTTGCCAACCCTGTGGGTGTCCCGTACTATTCGCCCCCTCGCAACACGAAACGCACTGCAAACGCAGTAGCGACAAGGGTTGCGGGGCGGCAGTGGGTTGGAGTTGCGAAGGGATGCAGCGCTGACCGGCAGAAAAAAGTTCTGCAAAAACTGTTGACGAAACGCTGAATGCTCTGCATAATCTCGTTTCTCCGCTGCAACGAAATGACGGCAACGTCAGCGAGGCAGCGACAGCGAACCGGCAAAGCCGGGCGCTGAGGTTCTTTAACAATCAAACAACCGATAAGTGTGGGCGCTTGATGGCGAACGCCACGGTGACTTCGGTCGCTGTGATGCTTCAAAAGTTATCAGTGCTCGCACAGTAAAACATGTTGGTTGGGTTCTTCGGAGCCTGGCCAGTCAGTTTTCTGAGAGTGAGCGACCGCTCGAAAGAGCGAGGTGCTTCGGCACCACACAGAGATTGAACTGAAGAGTTTGATCCTGGCTCAGATTGAACGCTGGCGGCATGCCTTACACATGCAAGTCGAACGGCAGCGCGGACTTCGGTCTGGCGGCGAGTGGCGAACGGGTGAGTAATACATCGGAACGTACCCTGTTGTGGGGGATAACTAGTCGAAAGATTAGCTAATACCGCATACGACCTGAGGGTGAAAGTGGGGGACCGCAAGGCCTCACGCAGCAGGAGCGGCCGATGTCTGATTAGCTAGTTGGTGGGGTAAAGGCCCACCAAGGCGACGATCAGTAGCTGGTCTGAGAGGACGATCAGCCACACTGGGACTGAGACACGGCCCAGACTCCTACGGGAGGCAGCAGTGGGGAATTTTGGACAATGGGGGCAACCCTGATCCAGCAATGCCGCGTGTGTGAAGAAGGCCTTCGGGTTGTAAAGCACTTTTGTCCGGAAAGAAATCGCGCTGGTTAATACCTGGCGTGGATGACGGTACCGGAAGAATAAGCACCGGCTAACTACGTGCCAGCAGCCGCGGTAATACGTAGGGTGCGAGCGTTAATCGGAATTACTGGGCGTAAAGCGTGCGCAGGCGGTTTTGTAAGACAGGCGTGAAATCCCCGGGCTTAACCTGGGAATTGCGCTTGTGACTGCAAGGCTAGAGTGCGTCAGAGGGGGGTAGAATTCCACGTGTAGCAGTGAAATGCGTAGAGATGTGGAGGAATACCGATGGCGAAGGCAGCCCCCTGGGACGTGACTGACGCTCATGCACGAAAGCGTGGGGAGCAAACAGGATTAGATACCCTGGTAGTCCACGCCCTAAACGATGTCAACTAGTTGTTGGGGATTCATTTTCTCAGTAACGTAGCTAACGCGTGAAGTTGACCGCCTGGGGAGTACGGTCGCAAGATTAAAACTCAAAGGAATTGACGGGGACCCGCACAAGCGGTGGATGATGTGGATTAATTCGATGCAACGCGAAAAACCTTACCTACCCTTGACATGCCACTAACGAAGCAGAGATGCATTAGGTGCCCGAAAGGGAAAGTGGACACAGGTGCTGCATGGCTGTCGTCAGCTCGTGTCGTGAGATGTTGGGTTAAGTCCCGCAACGAGCGCAACCCTTGTCTCTAGTTGCTACGCAAGAGCACTCTAGAGAGACTGCCGGTGACAAACCGGAGGAAGGTGGGGATGACGTCAAGTCCTCATGGCCCTTATGGGTAGGGCTTCACACGTCATACAATGGTGCGTACAGAGGGTTGCCAACCCGCGAGGGGGAGCTAATCCCAGAAAACGCATCGTAGTCCGGATCGTAGTCTGCAACTCGACTACGTGAAGCTGGAATCGCTAGTAATCGCGGATCAGCATGCCGCGGTGAATACGTTCCCGGGTCTTGTACACACCGCCCGTCACACCATGGGAGTGGGTTTTGCCAGAAGTAGTTAGCCTAACCGCAAGGAGGGCGATTACCACGGCAGGGTTCATGACTGGGGTGAAGTCGTAACAAGGTAGCCGTATCGGAAGGTGCGGCTGGATCACCTCCTTTCTAGAGGCTTGTGTTCACAAGTCAAGCGTTCACACTTATCGGTTTGTTTGCTGTTACAGCCAAGGGTCTGTAGCTCAGGTGGTTAGAGCACCGTCTTGATAAGGCGGGGGTCGTAGGTTCAAGTCCTACCAGACCCACCAAGTTATCGCGCGGGGGATTAGCTCAGCTGGGAGAGCACCTGCTTTGCAAGCAGGGGGTCGTCGGTTCGATCCCGTCATCCTCCACCAGTACCTTGGGGTTGTAGTCAAAGACAAGAATTCAGGCGAGTGCCTGAGTGTTTGTCTTTGGCTGTTGCCAACAGGCGTAAAGCCTGGCTGTTCTTTAACAATATGGGATGTAGTAAAGGTGTCGCGAGCGTTGATGAGACGCTGTAGTACAAACGCGATACCGGGTTGTGATTGTATCAACCAAAATGTATTTAAAGTGATCGAAAGATGACTTGGAATACGGCACAAACGCGAGAACTCAGACCTATGACGGTCGTGTCCTAGAGACACACTCGTTATAGGGTCAAGCGAACAAGTGCATGTGGTGGATGCCTTGGCGATTACAGGCGATGAAGGACGCGGTAGCCTGCGAAAAGCTTCGGGGAGCTGGCAAACGAGCTTTGATCCGGAGATGTCCGAATGGGGAAACCCGGCCCGAATGGGTCATCCCTGACTGAATACATAGGTCAGGGAAGCGAACGCGGCGAACTGAAACATCTAAGTAGCTGCAGGAACAGAAATCAACCGAGATTCCCAAAGTAGTGGCGAACGAAATGGGAAGAGCCTTGTACTCTTTAGCAGCATTGTTAGCAGAACGGGATGGAAAGCCCGGCCATAGCAGGTGATAGCCCTGTATGCGAAAACAGCGTTGTGGAACTAGGTGTACGACAAGTAGGGCGGGACACGTGAAATCCTGTCTGAAGATGGGGGGACCATCCTCCAAGGCTAAATACTCGTAATCGACCGATAGTGAACCAGTACCGTGAGGGAAAGGCGAAAAGAACCCCGGGAGGGGAGTGAAATAGATCCTGAAACCGCATGCATACAAACAGTCGGAGCCTGGAAACGGGTGACGGCGTACCTTTTGTATAATGGGTCAGCGACTTACATTCAGTGGCAAGCTTAACCGATTAGGGAAGGCGTAGCGAAAGCGAGTCCGAATAGGGCGTTGAGTCGCTGGGTGTAGACCCGAAACCAGATGATCTATCCATGGCCAGGTTGAAGGTGCGGTAACACGTACTGGAGGACCGAACCCACTAACGTTGAAAAGTTAGGGGATGAGCTGTGGATAGGGGTGAAAGGCTAAACAAATCTGGAAATAGCTGGTTCTCTCCGAAAACTATTTAGGTAGTGCCTCGTGTCTCACCTTCGGGGGTAGAGCACTGTCATGGTTGGGGGGTCTATTGCTGATTACCCCGCCATAGCAAACTCCGAATACCGAAGAGTGCAATCACGGGAGACAGACATCGGGTGCTAACGTCCGGTGTCAAGAGGGAAACAACCCAGACCGCCAGCTAAGGTCCCAAAGATTGGCTAAGTGGGAAACGAAGTGGGAAGGCTAAAACAGTCAGGAGGTTGGCTTAGAAGCAGCCACCCTTTAAAGAAAGCGTAATAGCTCACTGATCGAGTCGTCCTGCGCGGAAGATGTAACGGGGCTAAGCCAGTCACCGAAGCTGCGGACGCACGCAAGTGCGTGGTAGGAGAGCGTTCTGTAAGCCTGTGAAGGTGTCTTGTAAAGGATGCTGGAGGTATCAGAAGTGCGAATGCTGACATGAGTAGCGATAAAGGGGGTGAAAGGCCCCCTCGCCGTAAGCCCAAGGTTTCCTACGCAACGTTCATCGGCGTAGGGTGAGTCGGCCCCTAAGGCGAGGCAGAGATGCGTAGCTGATGGGAAGCAGGTTAATATTCCTGCACCGTCGTATGATGCGATGGGGGGACGGATCGCGGAAGGTTGTCCGGGTGTTGGAAGTCCCGGTCCCTGCATTGGAGAAGGCGCTTAGGCAAATCCGGGCGCGGAATTCAAGGATGTGGGGCGAGCGGCCTAGTGCTGCGAAGCAATTGGAAGTGGTTCCAAGAAAAGCCTCTAAGCTTCAGTCATACGAGACCGTACCGCAAACCGACACAGGTGGGCGAGATGAGTATTCTAAGGCGCTTGAGAGAACTCGGGAGAAGGAACTCGGCAAATTGGTACCGTAACTTCGGGATAAGGTACGCCCTTGTAGCTTGACTGGCCTGCGCCAGGAGGGTGAAGGGGTTGCAATAAAATGGTGGCTGCGACTGTTTAATAAAAACACAGCACTCTGCAAACACGAAAGTGGACGTATAGGGTGTGACGCCTGCCCGGTGCCGGAAGATTAAATGATGGGGTGCAAGCTCTTGATTGAAGTCCCGGTAAACGGCGGCCGTAACTATAACGGTCCTAAGGTAGCGAAATTCCTTGTCGGGTAAGTTCCGACCTGCACGAATGGCGTAACGATGGCCACACTGTCTCCTCCCGAGACTCAGCGAAGTTGAAGTGTTTGTGATGATGCAATCTCCCCGCGGCTAGACGGAAAGACCCCATGAACCTTTACTGTAGCTTTGCATTGGACTTTGAACCGATCTGTGTAGGATAGGTGGGAGGCTTTGAAGCGTGGACGCTAGTTCACGTGGAGCCGTCCTTGAAATACCACCCTGGTTTGTTTGAGGTTCTAACCTTGGCCCGTGAATCCGGGTCGGGGACAGTGCATGGTAGGCAGTTTGACTGGGGCGGTCTCCTCCCAAAGTGTAACGGAGGAGTTCGAAGGTACGCTTGGTACGGTCGGACATCGTACCTAAAGTGCAATGGCAAAAGCGTGCTTAACTGCGAGACTGACAAGTCGAGCAGGTGCGAAAGCAGGACATAGTGATCCGGTGGTTCTGAATGGAAGGGCCATCGCTCAACGGATAAAAGGTACTCTGGGGATAACAGGCTGATACCGCCCAAGAGTTCATATCGACGGCGGTGTTTGGCACCTCGATGTCGGCTCATCTCATCCTGGGGCTGTAGCCGGTCCCAAGGGTATGGCTGTTCGCCATTTAAAGAGGTACGTGAGCTGGGTTTAAAACGTCGTGAGACAGTTTGGTCCCTATCTGCCGTGGGCGTTGGAATCTTGACGGGGGCTGCTCCTAGTACGAGAGGACCGGAGTGGACGTACCGCTGGTGTACCTGTTGTCTCGCCAGAGGCATCGCAGGGTAGCTATGTACGGAAGAGATAACCGCTGAAAGCATCTAAGCGGGAAACTCGCCTGAAGATGAGGATTCCCTGGAGGCTTGACCTCCTTGAAGGGTCGTTCGAGACCAGGACGTTGATAGGCTGGGTGTGGAAGCGCAGTAATGCGTTAAGCTAACCAGTACTAATTGCCCGTAAGGCTTGATCCTATAACCAGTGTGTTTTACCTGGTGAGTGCGCCTTGTGCCCAGGTGTGCAACACAACCCAATCTTTACTACACCCAGATTCGCCGCGCTGACCTCGGGTCAGCCCGGCAACCCCTCATGCCTGGTGACCATAGCAAGTTGGAACCACTCCTTCCCATCCCGAACAGGACCGTGAAACGACTTCGCGCCGATGATAGTGCGGACTACCCGTGTGAAAGTAGGTCATCGCCAGGCTCTTATACCCAAAACCCCCAGCCCTATAAGCTGGGGGTTTTGCTTT
>NZ_ANKP01000123.1:0-22305 GCF_000319775.1 Cupriavidus sp. HMR-1 | reverse complement strand
GGCGCCCTTAAAAGACCGCTTACACTAATTCGTATGGACGCATATGCAGCAGGTACGAGACCAGCTGTGATCGATTGGAATGGCAGATATGCTTCTCAGTGAGTGCGACAAAGCAAGCGCCTGTAGTTTCGAAGTAACCGGCAATTGCTGCGAAGCGCTCACTGTTCTCTGGCGTGGCGAGCTTTTCCGCAGGCTTGACCTCAACGAACCACTCTCGTCCATCCTCCCAGACGAACCTGAAGTCAGGTGTATAGCGCCGCCGGCGCCCGCCAGTCATATAGGAAATTGATAGAGGCTGCTCGTCAAAAGACGTGATCGTGCGAGCGAACTCCGCCAGGTAGAGGCAGGTCATCTCGAGTAGGCTCTCGCATCGCACCATTCGGCCCATTTTGCGGGACGCGAATTTTCCCCTGAACCCGCGCCCCGAAGGGCGCACTGGGTTGCGAGTGCTGTGATATGGAAGTTGGGAGGGGAAGAGATGCCGTCCCGAGATATGCCGGGTAGGCGCGGTATGGTCTGACATGTAGTGTCCCTAGTCGCTTTTTCGAGGCGACCACCGTCGAGCAACACCCCAAGCTAGGGCATCGCCAACAAGACTCCGGTTTTCGGGCGTAATAACTCCCACCCTTGGGTAGTTATCCCCAAAGCAAAACCGCAACTAGACGATGATCAATGGAAGGGCGGCCTTGACCAGCCAACCGCGAGGAGGGATACTTCAAGCGCCAACTGGAAGTATCAGCCTCCCAACGAGGTCAGCGACGGGGCAAGCCGCCAAGGTTTGTCCCGTTTTTACATTTCAGCATCCTCCTTTGACTTACGTCGGCGCAGCCGTGGCGGGCCATACGTAGGCTCGTCTGCAAGAAGCTCATCAATCCGCACCAATTCGCGTAAGGCCCGGATTTGCGCGGGATATAGCCGGTCAATTTTCTCCCAGAGCTCGTGGCATAGCAGGTACGTCTCGGTCGGCACATCTGCTGGCAATACGAATCGCCGCCGCGACTTTTCTGCAGCAAGCCGCATTTCGAAGCTGTCTCGGTCGTTGAGAGACAGTCCTCTGTCAAGCTTTCCCAAAAACTCATCACTCGGCGGCTTGGCGCCCAGTTCGATGGCGGAGACGTAGGCCTGCTCGTAGCCCAGCAGCTTGGCTAGCTCATGCTGTCGCATGCCGCTACGCAAACGTAGGGTGCGGAGAAACGTGGCGAATGGGCTACTCATTTGGCCGCATCTGGAAAAGGCACTTAATACGACATGCCGATGGCACTCAGCAGCTATTGAAGTACATAGCGCTCCACCTGCCAAGTGGAATTTTTCGCGCAAGTCATTGATACATAAGGATTTGTACCGTTCAACAGTACCAAAAACATAGAGCAACAGCCGCACATCCCTTCATGTCGAAAGCCGGACCTGGCTGGACTACGAACGCTCCAACTGGACATCGGATCTCGAAGGTTTGCTGGCCGGTGATGCCATTCGCCGCCCCATATCCGTGTGAGGCTCGAGCCGAGCTAAGCATCAAAGCCACCTTGTGGCTGCAGCAAGAACTGCGTCCACGACTTCTGCGACGCCAGCGGCGGCACGTCCTTCAAGCACCACGCCCATCTCCATCGAGTTTTCGAGTGAGGCCGCGGTTACGTTCGACGACCCCAGGTAGGCGGTGCTGCGGTCGCAGAGCACCGCCTTTGCGTGAAACGTTTCCCGCCCACCGTCCATGCGTGGAATTGAATAGTTGAAGACATGCACGCTGTGCGCCTTGAGCCACGGCGAAATGGCATCGAAGCCGACCGGGTAGTCCTTCCGCGCGGTGTCTTCCAGGCTGCGAAGAATCAGGGTGCGCTCAACCCCGGGGGCTACGTGTGCCAGCATCTCCTGTAGCCAAGCAGCGCCCCTACAGTCGAGGAACGGCGTCATGACGACCACGCGCCGCTGCGCCGCTCGAACCATACTGTGGAAGGCGTGCTCGGTGGATTCCAGGTCTGTCGTTCGCCAGCCCAGCGCCGAGAGCTTTTGCTCCAGAATGCTAGGTCGCGGCGGTTTGGTGAGCACAACTTGGGCTACGGTCGCATCCCGATGGATGAACGCTCGATAGTGCTCGACGCTATTCAGAGCGAAGGCCAGACGCCGAAAACGCGGATGCGCGCCGCTGCGAGGCCTGAACCCCGACGGCGTTGCCTCGACAAGACCGAGTCCAACCGAACGCTCGAGTAGGTCCCGCGTCGCCCCCTCTTCGGTGACGCCCAACTGCGCCGCGTCGACCAACGAACGGGCCGACTGCACCGAATCGGCGGGCAGATCTGCCCACGCCTCCAGCAGCGCCGCAGCCAGGCCAGCTTTGTCGGCCAGGCCCGCTAGGGCCGCCTGCTCGAAAGCGGTCAGCTTTTGCGCAGACATGGCCGGGGCTACGAAGTGACAATGTCGAGGTAGCCGCGAATCGGTGCCCCGCGCTTATCAAGGCGAGGACTGCCTCCGATGGATCTCAGCACCGACCGCGACAGCAGCTTGTTGCCGGCAACGCAGGACGTCTCCGGCATCATCACGCAGTCAGGGCAAGCGCCGCCGCGCTCGGTGCAAAGCGAACCCGTACCGCACTGGGTTGCTTTTGAACCCAGCATCGATGTCAGCATCGCCGTGCCGGCGTTGCGCCAGAGCGCAGACAGGTTGCCCAGGTCCATCGTAGTGCCGTTGCGGTAGACCACGAAGGCCAGGTCCGCGGGGAAGATGTACTCGCCCAGCGAGCCCAAGTCCAAGCCCGAATACTCCGACACGTGCTTCATCAGCAAATGTGAGTAGCTATGGAGCAACGTATACAGGTAGAAGTAGACCGGCGGCGTCGTGCTCTCGGGCAGGTTATCCAGGAACGGGCTCATGTCTTGCGCTGCGCCCAGCAGACCGGCGCCAATCTTCTCGCTCGCGTTCAGCGTGAACATATCCGGGCACTTCAGGCTGCGCAGCCATTCAAGAACGAGTTCTTCCTTGAGACGCACGTAGATGGCCTCATTACCCTGCTGGACGACATACACGGGATACCGCATGCTGTCGTTTTGCCTCACGGGCGGGAACAGGTTTAGGCGGACAGGCATGTCCATGCCTCGCTTGTCCCGGAGGATGGGCACTGACTCCATGCGCGAATAGCCGAAGCTAAAGCGGCAGAGGTCAAACTCCCGGATGAGGCCCATGTCCTCCAGGCCCAGCTTGTCGAGAAGCGCACGCGTCGCGGTCTGCAACTGCTCGGTCTTGTCCTTGTCTTCGGGCGCCAGGTCTTCGTCCAGTCTGGTGAACGAGACGTATGGCTTCTTACCGTTCGTCCTCGTTTCCACATCGAGACGTGTGCTCTTGAGCGCGGCGTGCTCGATGGCCAGGCGGAACGGGTCGAACTTCGACGCGAACTTAAGCTGCCTGTCCCGGATGTTCGACACAACGGACATCGGTAAATCTACCTTTGGCAAGAGAATCTGCCTATGGCGCAGGTCATCGAGAACGCGTTCTTTGTGACTGTACGCTAGGTCGATAGCCCCTTTGAGGGTCGTGCGCATGGGCTCTGGGAATCCTTCCAATGTGCGAATCTGTTCCACTGCGGCCAAGTAGTCCGCCAGGTCCTTGATGCACTCGGATTTGCCCTCGCAGACCTTCCGCACGTCCTCATCTGTGACTGCCTGCGCAGCGAAACCGTATTGCTTGGCGACGAAGTCCTTGAGCTCTGCCTCACGCCCGGGCCGCAGGCGAGTCAGCAGCTGCTGGCTGCCATCCTTGAAGTCGATGAAGAGGTCCGACTTGACGTAGTAGGCGCTGGAGGCACGATAGGGCGTCGCCTGCATCCGCACATCGGTGAGTCGATCGGGCCCCATCGCCGGTCCGAGGATTCGCAGGGTGTCGCGGTCGTTCTGTAGCCACTTCGGGGACAACGGCTTGTCGCAGGCGGCGCACTCGAAAAACCAGTCACCGATGCCAGCCGAGCGCCGGTTCAGCCTGAACTCTGAGCTACCGCAAACGCAGCTGTCATAGCGTTTGACGACTTTTGCATCACGGTCGCTCCAGTGCCACTGGCCCGGGAAGGCAGCCTCCCAGCGGCCGGACCAATGCACGAAGATGACGTCTAGCTGTTCCCAGTCGCACTGGCCCTTCTTCTTCGGGTTGGGGCAATGGTCGGGAGTCAGGCTCTCCAAGTTCTTGTCCAGCTCCGCGAGCGTTTCATAGTCCTGAAACATCCCGCAGGTCCGACAGACGAATGTCAGAGGCGCCGGCGTGTACTCCATGTGGGATGGTCGGCAAAGGTAGAAGCGGTCCTGGCCCGGCAGCTGGAACTCCATTCTGGCTGGGTCCAGCAAGGCCTGGTCGACACACTGGGCCGGCAGGACTCGTGGTTTAGTTGGGTCGCCGTCGCGCGCAGAGGCGGCAGTGTTGAACCAGGCACGCCCGAGTTCGTTCATCCGCTCGAACACCAAATCCATTGTCGACGTGGATAGTTGGATGGGCTCGCCGGCCGCCGAGCGGGCGATGCATGCCCCCAACCCTCCCTCGAAGGTAAAGAAGCTCTCCGGGGCATAAGCCGTCGCAAGCTGGTTGCGAGAGCGGTTCATTGTCTTAGCTTTGGCCATCTTGTTCGCTCCGTTAGCCGCGCGATTCCTTAGTACCGTCTGTCGAGTCGATGTCTGCTCCGGAACCTCGCCGGATGAAGAACATAGCCCGAGCTGTCATACCGTCCCTCACAGGCTTGAACGAGGCATCCACGCCCGATTCATGGATTAATCCCGGTTGGTCCACGTCGCGCAGTGACGTCATCGGCCGCAGCAGGCTGTTGCGGGCAGCAAAGAACCTGACCAGCTGCGTCGCGTTGACCAGTCTGTCGACGCCAAGGTCCTGCTGGTAGTGTGTGAGCTGCGCCTTGAGCAGGGAGCGGTAGTAGTTCTTGCCTTCCGGGGAGGGTGAGAAGGACAGGCCGAGCGCCCTCTCCATGAACGCCTCCGTGGCCTTCATGTTGGCCGGCACGGCCAGGAAGTCCCGCACATCGGGCGCCATCGCAAACGAGGGGCAGCCGCGCTTCTTGTCGTCGTCGGCAGCGCATAGGCGCTCGATGGCGTTCATGCCGCAGACGTACTCCTGGAAGAAGCTCGGCATCACCCGCACGAGTGCTTTCTCGGCCCATCGGTCCACCGCAGCCGGCAGAATCATCCGCTCCAGGAACCGGTGGAAGATGTCGTGAATCTCCAGCACGAACCGGTCTCGATAGCGCTGGGGCACAGGCACCAATAGTGAGAAGCCCACGTGCGTGCGGCCAACTCGTGATGATGCCTGGATGTACTCGGCAATGTCCGATGGGATACCAGCAAAGAACATCGCGTTGAACTCCTCTACGTCCACGCCGTGCGAGATGGCGGAAGTAGCGATGACCGATCGGAGGGTGTCGTTTAGCTCTGGGAATGGCTTGCCGACGCCAACGCGGGCCTCGGCCCGCCGGACGATGTCCTGAATTTCCGCGGCGGAGACGGCCCCGGATATGAGCTCCGAGTTCAACCCTTGGTCGTCGTATCCCTCGGCCCGGTGGAGCTTCTCGAACTGCACCTTCTCCGTGTCTATGACTTGGTCGCCACCTTTCTTGTTGGTGACGTAGGTCAGGGCAATGCGGTGCAAGTCGACGAGCGTCAGCAATGTCGCAGTATCGGCGCTAGTCAAGAGTCGAACAAACTGGGCCTGCAGAGGGCCCGCCGACACCCACTGAATCAGCTCAGCGCGTGCGGCTTTCTCCTTGACCAGATCCTCGCTACGGAGGCGCTCATACAAGCCAGTGAGCATCAGGTGGTAGTGCCCAAGCACTGAGGCCATTGCCACGGTATGGCGGTGCCCGTTGGTCAGAATGGAAGCGTAGACGCGCGCCCAGTGGCTGCGCAGCTCTATGTCGCCGACGGCAATGGCTGCGCGTTCGGTATCATCCAGCGTGGCGTCTGGTTGGAGGGGCGTCGCGTAAAACGAGTCGTAGAGAGTCGGCCCGGGATAGGGGAACTGAACAGTGTTGTCGCGCTGGTAGAGGTTGCGCATCTGCCGCTGCGGCTCGCTGACGGTGGCAGATGCGGCGATGACCTTAATTTTTCGGCGCACCGTGGAGTCGGGCTCATACGACAAGTGGTCCTTCAGCAGCGGCGCAAGCTGATCGAATGCTGCCTCAAGCGCAGACTCGAATAGGCCGGAGAACGTCCCCAGGGATTCGTCCAAAAGGTGCGCTTCATCCTGGATGAGCAGGGCAGGGAACGGGTCAAAAAAGCGCCTTTCCCCAGCCGCAAAGGACGGGAACAGCGCGCGCGTACCGGTACCCGGGTGGCCATCCCAGTCCTTGGGCTTCATGGGCACATACAAGCGCTCGCTGTCGACCTCGACCAGGGGCCCAAAACCGAACATGCCGAAGAACTTGCGGATGGTCCCCTGCGACTGTCCGATAGCGGCGAGTTTGTCGACCGTACCCAGAAGAACGGACGGTGCCAGATCATAGATGTCCTCATCCACAATGTAGAAGGGAAGCGGGGTCGGCTTGGCGAAGCGGGCGTTCCAGGAGCACTTCTCTTTCGGTGCCCCGCAGTAGTGTCCCATCGCATTTGCGCCGGTTCCGGAGTGGCGACGCAGCGCCAGCAGGCTGCCGTCCTTGTTTCCACAGAAGGGGCACGACGACAGCTTCAGCCAGCGCTCGCGAGCGCTCTTGTAAGGCTGGATATCCTTGTGCTTTGACTCGGTGTTGGGTGCGACCTCGCTATCGCTGGGCACCTCGCCGTACCCCTCTTCAGAGTGCCAGTTAGGCGTATTGCTGCCGCCCACCCAGAATCCCAGCGAAAACGGCTCTCCTGGATGCCCGCGAGAATGCCGAACTTCTTCAGCCGCACCCATGGTGGCGAAGGTCCGGCGCGCCTGCTGCAGCGTGAGCAAGCGCAGTGGGTAGCGCATCAAGGCCGACACCCCCCTGTGCTTGCCCCGTAGGCGATCGAGAAAGAGCACGAACGCGAGCAGGCCTAGGAAGGCCTCAGACTTGCCACCGCCGGTCGAGAAATACAGCAGCGACACGGCGTTGGCGTACTTGGCAACGTCGGGCGTATAGAAGTTGTGGAATGCGGGAATGCGTGTCGCGAACGCCGGGATCGACGCCAGGATGAAGGCGAGCTGGAACAAGCGCCACTCGTCATAGCCTTTCGACTTGGCCACCTTGGCCATGGCGGCGTTCATCGACACCCACGCCTCGAACGGAATACCCAGCGGCGATTTTTGCGCGCCGGGCCCGCTCCAGTGCGCGTGGGACTTCTCGAGGATTTCCAGCCCGCACTGGATGGCGCTCAACTCACTGCGCCACGCTGCGAGGTCCCGGTGCAGTTTCTCGCGCTCCGCAGCCAGTTGTTCGGCTGCGTTCGCCCCATCGACGCCCTGGTCCACGGGATGCTGCTCTACGTTGGTCAGCCAAGTCTCGTAGGCCGTAATGAGAGGTTTAAGGCCGGCCAAGCAATCGGAGTTGGACAGCCTCTCGATGTTTCGCTCAACGGCGCCGTCGGTCGGGATGATTCTGGGCAGCACGTAACGTGGTGCCCAAGTCGTCGTGAGCCGGTGTAGCTCACCGTCGGTGGTTAGGGTGATCCCACCGTTGAACCCCAACGCCGGGTATTTCAGGTACCGGTTGTACCGATAGGATGGTTTGACGCGATCCAAGCGCAGGAACTGGTGGTCAGCCACTGGCACCGTCACAGCCACCGAGACCTGGAAGAGCGAGGGCTCCAGCTCCTTGAAGTTCGTCTTCGTGAGGGGAGCCGTCCAGTTCTCCAAGGCCAAGTGGACGGTCATGCGGGTGGCGTCGACCGGGTCAGGCACCGCCTGAACTACCCAACGCAGCTCGATTCTGGGTACGATGACAGCAAGCTTCGAGGCACGAACTGCATCAAGGTAGCGTTTCCAGTCACGCACGTCGGACGGTCGGACTCGAGCCCGACGGTAGCCCCACAGCTTCCCGCCTGTGTCGGGCTCGGTACTGGCCGCCCAGTCCGCAAGCTGCTTGGCGATGGCCTCGTTGAGCACATCGGTTGCCTTCTTGGCGTCGACGTCCGCAGTTGCCGCCGTGAATTCAAACGAGGGCAAGGCGAGCTCGAGCCGGAGCCATTTCGGCGGAGGAGGGATATCGTCGGCCAAGCGATCCGGTGTGGCTAGGCCAACTGCAACCTCCTGAGCCGGACGTGCTTCGCCTTCCTCGTCGTTTTCGCCGTTCTCGTCTTTGGCACCTTCAGCTTCGGTTTCTTCGCCCGCCGGCGCACGATCCAATCGGTTGTCGAAGGGCAATCCCATGGATTCGTACACACATTTGCGCGCCTCGTAGCTCTTTGCAGCCCATTCTGGATTCGTCTTCCCGCCAGGTAGCGCGGCGATGAGCTTGGTCAGCGCGTCCTTGACCTTGCCGCGGATTTCGGTGCGGGCCTCTCTGGTGAGCGGGAACGTAGCCTCCAGTCGGCCCCCTGGCTTCACTTCGTCCTCGGTCGGCAGGATGCGGACGTATACGGCACCCGTCAGCGACACACCCAGAGTCGCACCAACCGCCGCCGAGCGAATCTGAAAATCCATGCCGTGTGCGCTGATGCGAATAGGGTCCGCCTCCTCGTCACCGCCTCGCTCCTCGATAGGCATCGGTACGATGAATTCCGACATCAACGCCGCACTGGGCTTGGCGTCATAAATGACTTTGTAGAAGTCCCCTCGACCGGCGAGCCGCGCCGACAGGCCATTGAGCAAGCTGTCAACCACGGCCTCCTTGTAGGCCGGATGGATGTCGCGTGGGTTCTCACTGGGGATGGGCACTGGTCTCTTCCTTCTTGCTTGTGGTAACACGCGCCAGCGGGGGCACAACGCGTTCGACTCGATAGACGCAGCGCAACGCCTCCTGCTGCAGTTGCTGAATGACGTCTTCGGGGACCTTGCGGTAGGCCGCCGCACTCTCGGGCTGGAACAGGATTTCGGCGTACCGGGCGACCAGCTCTCTTCCGAGGTACTGGTTCAAGCGCCGGGCATTCAGCACGAATCCCCAGTGCTGTTTCGCGGCTTCCTCGCTCATGCCCAATGCCCTGCAGAAGATGATGAAGTACTTGGCCTCTTTGGAGGCATGGGGCCGCCGGTCGTTCTCCTGCAGGGACAACCAGTAGTAGACGCGTCCCAGTCTGCACTCCGCGGCCTTGGGGTCGAACTCGACCATCCTGGCGTGAATCTCTCGTGCCAGAGCCGACCGTTTCGTGGATTTGAACATTAGCGCGCAGCGCCTCTGAACATCGTCGTGGTATAGCTTGAGCAACGTGCGCACGGGGTCGACAACAGAGCTCACCCCTTCACCGTTCAGCTGAAGCGATGATTCCAATTTGGCGCGCAATTCATCGCTCATGTCGAAGATGAAGTCACCTTGTTGGATAGCGCTCGCGGCAGCACGCCGGAACGGGGGGTCTTCATCGGGCAAGTGACGGTAGACCCAGCCAGATGTGTAAGCCCGGCCACCACCCTCCAGCTCGAACTTAAAGTAGGCCTGCTCGTCACTCTGACCACTGTGGCCGTTCTCATCGAACTTGAACGTCAGAGGCATCTCGCGAAGTTTGCCGATGACCAGTGGGTTGGGAACCTCGGCCAAGCGCCGCTCGAGCTCCTGGGCCAGCAAGCCGATACGCCCCCGGTAAGCCTTGAACGCCTCCGGCTCCTTCATATTGATCAGCGTCGTAAGGGTGGATTCGGCCTGCCGATAAGCGACTAGGACTGCGGTGCCATGCGGCACTTCTGGATGCGTCACCAAGATGCGAAGTACATCGGGGCTGATGCCTACGAAGGCGAAATGCCTGCCTTTCCTGTCCCCGGCGAGTGTCTTGGCGACGGTGGAGAGCGTGTGCCATTCGATGCGTGCTTCGGTAGCGGGCCAGTCGACTCCAAGCTTCCGCTGGAGGAAGCGATGCGCCAGCAGGACGTACCGGTTGTTCGGCAGCACCAGTGAGATGCCCTGCCGGCTGCCAACTGCGTGCTTTCGAACTTCGGCCAGCACGCGCGACGCCATGGGGGTCGCGTCGTTCCAGTCGTCGATGAGCTTCTCTGCTTGCGCGATGGCTCTTTCGACTGAGTCACGTATCTGGTTCAACGCACCGGAGGTAAGTGCCCCCACGAGTGCCAGCTTCACCGGCGCCCAGGCATTCTGCTGGCCGCTGTAATCGCCGTCTCCCGCTTCGGCCGACGCCGCTGTGAGGTCGGTGTATCCAGCAGGCATGTTCGACAGACGCAAGACATACATGCACGCTTGGAGCAGCGCCAGATAGGCGGGGCTTTCTTCGTTGCCTGCCGATAAAGTCAAACGCTGGAAATTCAACGCGAGCTGTGACGCGTCTCTGTCGACGATGCTGACACTGAAATTTGAATTGCTGCGCTGGGCTGGATGCCAGTCTACAGCGACCGGACGCGCCGAGAACAGCGCGTCATCGGCTTCTGCGGCCCACACTTTCGTCGCGAACGGTACCTTGGAATCCCGGAGCTTCACCCGCAGGGTGAAGAAGGTCTTCGGGTCATCCGTTACGATGACCGCCCCTGTATCGGAGAAGCCGTTCTCCCGAGCGAACGACAGGAAATCAGGAATGCGCTTGACCGCAGCGTAGTTCGTTCGCGACGCGGCGTCCGTCGCGTCCAGCAGCAAGACCTCCGGCCGCCCTTGGCCCTTAAACGCCGGGTCGGCCAATGCCATGCGCCACGAGTCTTTCTTTGCTGTGTGGTGCACCACCATGAGGGCGCTCGGCGCCTTGCCGGGGGTGCCCCACTCGAGGTTGACCCTCTCCCGCAGGTCGCGCCGGTGCGCGAGGCGCTCGACTTTGGCAAGGGTGCGCTCCAACGGGTTGGAGACCGTCGTGGCCCAAGTGCGATTGGTGGGCTCGAAGACGAACGTCGGAACGAGTTCCGCAAGCGATGGGTTGGGGGAGCCGGGGTTGTGCTGGGTGAGATCATTGAGCGCCGACAACGCGGCCTGGAGCGCAGGCGATGACGTGCAGGCCTCTACCTCGAATGAACCGTTTTCCTGCTGCACCCACAGCGTCCGGTAGAAGGCGCTCAGCAACTCGCGGTTGGCGAGCACGCTGTGGAGGGGAGCGCGGCAGGCATGGGTGCCGGGGTAGAGCAGGGTTCGCACGCCACGCAAATCCTTAGCGAAGATGCGCTCAACGTTTGCTAGGGCGTGCAACAGGGGCGGCGCGGTCAACTTGGCAGGCCAAACCAGGCAAAGCGTCACGTCTCCCTGGTCAGCTGCGGCGAGCAGCGTGCTCGCAAGCCCTTTCGCCCAGGGTTGCGGAGCGATTGTTTCGTTGGCCGCCCGCGACAGGTAGCTCAAGGGAGCACTTCCGGCACGAACCTGTGCCCACAGCCGTTGGGGGCGCGTCGGGGCAGAAGGCTTGGATGGGGCCGGTGGCGCTGCTTCGGTATGGAGGGGGCGCTGACTACCTCCGACCGGCTTCGCTACAAACTTGCGGGCGAGCTCAGCAAGCCTTTTGCGCGCTTTCTTTTGGTCTGCCTGACGCTTCGCTAGTGATTTGAGTTGAGGCATTACAAAGTCCGAACCATGTGTTGCCCTGCCTAATCAATTCTCGGAAACAAGCCCGTACGCTAGATTCACTGCTTCTTCCATTGACCTACCACTGGTAGCAGCTTCCTTTAGCGCTTTTGGATCGGGGAGTGCGAGCTGGTTGAGCTCAAACGCCGACACATTCGTGGCGCCGGAGATGCACCGGAAGTGGCGGTCGACTGCCTGTGCGCTTAGCAGCTTTGCCAACTTTGTCGGGGGCAGCTCCGGCTTGTCGCTCACCGCTTCGAGGATGACGACGTGGTTCTCGCCGATGAACCCGCCATAGGAATCAAAGACACCAGGGGAAACCGCCGCCGCCACCAAGCGACGAGGCTGGTCGTTCGATGTCACACGCTGCAAGACTACACAGGGAGAGGTGACTACCGACGGATGCTTCCTGTCACCTAGGTCCACGAAACGATGCTCTCCATCGAAGGAAGATGTGTCCTCAAGGCGGACGATTCCTCCTGGGACAATGTCTCGGGACCACATCAGGGGCATGGCCGTGTGCGCTTTGACGCGTCGGGCATCCTGAAGGGATTCAAACTTGGGGCGCTTGTCCCGATTCCACACGTACGCACCAATGCGTACGCGGTAGCCGTAGTCCGACAGGCGAGACTGAGAAAGAGCGGCTCTCCTGAGAAGGGCTACATCCTCGATGGAACGGGGAATGGGCCACACGGCACCGGCATTGGGCAATCTGCATTCGCCGACATTTGTGTACTGCCCAGTTGCCGACACGACCGATACGTTGGCTCTTATATGCGTGCGATCCTCTTCAACGCGCCGACACAGCACAGTCAATGCGGTCTCCTGCTCGACGTCGATGAAAACACCCTGCCTGTCACTTACCATTCCAATGTGCTTCACATCGGTGTTGCGGAGGAGAAATTTGCGCAGGCGCCCGAAGTACTGTCCGGAGAGGTAGCTTGTCGGTGTGACCAGCGCGGCATGACCACCAATACGCAGCAAGCGCACACAAAGGGTGATGAAAAGTGCGTAGAGGTTTGGCTGTGCCTCGATAACGTCCGTATAAATGGCGCGCAGCGGTTCCAACTCTTCGGCCGTCATCTTGCGGTATGGCGGATTGCACACGACCACATCGGCAGTTCCAAGGACGGGTTCCAAGTGGGTTAGGGAATCTGCCGAATAGACCATGAACGAAGGAACGTAGCCTGTCTCCAGGATTTCCTTGTGTAGAGCCATGCAGAGGAAGTGCTTAGATAGTGCACACAACGTCTTGTCCAGGTCGAAACCATAGAGACGCTTCTCAATGTGCTTAAGCAGCTTTAGAGGCGTGTGCCCCCGCATCGTCAACGATGTTCGCATGCGCAGCGCAATTGGGGCCAAGAAGGCCGCGCCGCCGCACGCGGGGTCCATGAAGGATTGGCCTCCGAAATCGACTCCTTGGGCTGCGAGGTCGTCTAGAAGACCTTCTGCAAGCGATGTTGGCGTAAAGAACATCGCAAGCTGTTTCCGATGGCCTGCGTCAGCCAATATCGCGTAAGCGGAGCTGAGCCAATATGTGGCATCAAGAAAGCTCATTTGAGCTAGGAGGGCAACGAAAGCGCTGAGCTCCGCCTCCGTAGCAAGGGCCTTCGAAAAAGGCAGAGATGGTTTGGGCAGCTTGGGAAACTCTGCTTTACACCACATGCGCAGTACAGTTCCAACAAGCGTCGGTACGTCACTTCCGCAGCGGTCAGCTGCAGAGCCGAGTGCCCTAATCCGTCGCTTGATCGCCTGTTTCGACAAAGGAGCCATCAATCCATCCCCAGACATGCGCTGCCCTTGCCTGCTTCGCCATCTGCCGGCTTGTCGGTCATTTACCCACTCCTAGGCGCCTTTCTATTGCTGGAGGGATTCTACCGGTCAGTAGATGCTACTGAAATAATAAGATCGGGGGGTTCAGGCGTAGCGCGGCTGACCGGTCCGCTCAATCCAGGGCCGGCGGACAAGTGAGTCGAAAAAACGACAGTCCGGAAACGACCGTCTACATACCGCCGAGCCCATGACACGTTCAGCAAAGCGCGGCTCACGGAGGCTAAGTTATAGGCGCGCATGGGGGAGAATGGGCTTGCTTACGCAATTCCCGGAAGAGGAGACTATTCCGGGCGCTTAGCCCGGCATAGAAGGGCACTGCCAGCGGCGGCGACAGATATTTGAGGCTGCTGGCGCAGGATGCCCCTCTGAAGGGGGGCCATCAAGCTCGGAACTGCAGATCATCATGGAGTGGGTCGCTCCCGGACGGTGGGGTCGCTATAATCTCTGCTTCCTCAGATCTCAAAATCGCTAGATGGTTGTCGTTGCAGCGAGTGACGCTTCCGATGAAAGAAAAAATTAGAAAAATTCTGGAAGCGAGTCAGCCGCTCAAGGCGCGTGAGATCGCACGCGTCCTCGGGGTGACCAATCGCGACGTCAATCGAATTTTGCATGATTGCATACAAGATTTTTTGCAGGATGATGCGAGCTATTGGCGACTGAGATCGCCTGCAGAACTGCGAGTGCAATTTCCTCCAACCCAGTGGCTTTCTACCCGGCAATTTGAAAGTGCGCTGAGCCAGGTTGAGTCGCCACTGGATTCTGCGTGTTCCAAGGTCTTATTCGAATTCGCACCATCTACGTCTGTCCTGCTGGAAGCGATTGCACGCTTGCTTGCTCTCTGCAATCAACTGATTTACGCAGGCAAATCTGTTGCCATTGATTTTAGTGGGTGCAAGGAAACGTCAAAATATCTTAATCGCGTGGGCTTTTATGACCTGCTCGATAAAAGAGTGGAGGTGCTGCCGAGCAGGCCAAAGCGGTCAACCGCAAAGGAGCTGCACGGTGGCAACTCGGGTCTGGTAGAGGTGGCAAAGATCGATTTGCAGCATCGCGACAAAGAGATTCCTCGCCGGCTGCAAGAGAGTCTCGCCCAGCACGTCGCATTCCCCGAGGCCCGGCTTCATACAATTCTGGCAGAGCTCTTCTCTAACATACATGAACATTCAAGCTCGCCTATTCCCGGGTTCGTCGCCCTGCAGCTATACAGGAAAGGCAGCACGCCAAACATCAGCACGGTATTTTCAGATAGCGGGACCGGGATAGCCGGATCGCTTCTCCCGACGCTCGATGCTGCGACACTCGCGAAGTTGGATGCTTCCGGCAAGGATCGAGCCATTGCGCTTGTTGAACTGGTCTTCACTGACGGTCAGTTGAGCCGACTGGATGATGACGGCCGGGGACTCGGGCTTTTTCGGACTGGCGAATGTACTCAACGCTTCAAAGGCAGCATCACCGTGCGCCAAAGCACCTTCGAAGTAACAATCCGGTATGCGGGCGATGAACGCCGTATCACAAGCCGGAAAGGGTTGCGCCGGATGAATGGCACACATATTTGCGTGAAGTTCAACTTGACGCAGTGAGGTTCGTCTCATTAAATTACCGGCATGAACGAGAACGCAAAGTGCGTGCGGATCCGCCTCAGAGATCTCACGGCCTCCGACCGCCCCTATGGGAACGAGGAAGGAAGGGAAGTTTTCCGTGAGCTGACCGCCCTCGCCGACGCTCGCCCAGAACCGACTATTTTCGAGGTCTCCTTCGATGGAATCGTGGGGACCGACGCTTCTTTCGCCCGGGAAAGTGTGATCTCGGCAGCGAAGCTCTACCGCGGTCATCACTCATTTTGCCTTTCCGATCTGGATAACCGTGATGTGATCGACAACTGGCGCTACGCTGCGCACGCCAAGGATCAGCCACTGGTCATATGGCATGCTGACAGCCGTTTTGAAGTCATCGGACCTGCCATGACGGCTGCTGCAAGCGATCTCCTCACATATGTTCTGCGATCTGGCGAAGTTGGGACAGGCCAGGTGGCGGCGGACCTCGGAATCTCAGTACCCAACGCTAGCACGCGCCTCAAGAAGTTAGTAAGTGATGGCTATCTCTTGCGCCGCGAAGGCGCAGCCGATAGTGGTGGTGTTGAGTTCACTTATCTTCCAATCCGGTGCACTGATTAAACTGCTTGCTTTAACGAGAACTCACTGCTAGCATCCGGTTAACTGTTCGAGAGGCCAACTTCCGGCCTGCCTTAAACAGGATCATTTAATCAGATTCTCACCGGTACTAGCTATGCAAGACAAAACGACCCGCGACGACGAACAGCGTCGTCAACGCTTCAAAATCCTGGTTGCCCAGGGAAGCACCAGCTTCCAGAACGTAGAACTGGAAGACCCCGTCCCGCTCGGCCGCCAGATTCTGGCAGCCTGCGGCCTGCATCCGGAGGGCGACTACACGCTCTTCAACATCCTGCAAGCCGGCGACTTCGAAGACATCCGCCTGGATGAGTCGGTAGACCTGCGTCGGCTTGGCGCAGAACGCTTCATCGCCTTCAAGTCGGATCGTGAATTCAAGCTGACTCTCAATGGCAGTCAGGTTGTGTGGGGCCTTCCCAAAATCTCGGGTATGGATCTCTACGCACTGGCCAAACCGTCGCAGGACGAAGCTGTGTTCCTGGTCGTGCGTGGTGGCGAAGACGTGCAGATCGCGCCGGAGGATGAGGTTGACCTCACGGCTCCCGGCGTCGAGCACTTCGAAGTTGCGCCCCAGCGCCACACCAAGATTGTGATCATCGTGAACGGCCGCGAGAAGGAAGTGCCGACCCGCCATATCACGTTCGAGCAACTGGTCGCGCTCGCCTACCCGGGTGAACCGCCGCAGCCGAACATCACCTACGACGTCACCTATCGCAAGGTCGCGTCCTTTCCGCACCAAGGGGAACTCGCCGCCGGCGGTTCGGTTGAAGCCAAGAAAGACGGGAGCATTTTCAATGTCGGCCGCACTATTCAATCGTAATCCAGATCTCAAACGCCTGTGGGATGAGGGCTACAAGGTGCGCGTCGAAGGCGGAACGCTGGTGATGCTGGACGTCCCTTACGTCAATGCGAAGCGCGAAGTGAAGATGGGCAAGATCATCTCGCCGCTTTGCCTAGCGGGCGACGTCACACAGAAGCCGGAACCGCACACGGTGCACTTCGAAGGCGAATTTCCGTGCAATGCGCAGGGACGCCCGTTGCAGAGCATCGCGGTCGGAGGGCAGGTGCCGCCGGATCTGCACGCAGTCGGCCCTCACCACTTCTCGACCAAGCCGGATGCAAGCGGGTATTCGGACTACCACCAGAAGATGACCACGTACGCGAACATCATTGCGGGTCCTGCCGGACAGATCGAACCCGAAGCAAGTCCCCGTAAGTTCTGGCAACCGATGGACGACGAGGACAGTATCTTCAACTACGTGGAAAACGCATCTGGCCGCGCGGGCATTGAAGAGCTGACGGCTCGCCTTGCCAGCGATCGCATCGCGATTCTTGGCGTCGGGGGGACCGGCTCCTATGTCCTTGATCTTGTTGCCAAAACGCCCGTTCGCGAGATCAGGCTTATCGATGGCGACGACTTCCTGCAGCACAACGCTTTCCGTGCACCTGGGGCGCCGACGCTGGACCAACTCCGCGAGGTGCCCAAGAAGGTTGACCATCTTCGCGCCATCTACAGCAACATGCATCGTGGGATCACCGCGCACGCGGTGGAGTTCAGTACAGCAACTCTCGGGCTTCTGGAAGGCGTGACATTTGCATTCCTCTGTATGGACGCGGGTCAAAGCAAGCGGGTGGCGGTCGAAGAACTCGAGAAGCGCGGCATCCCGTTCATTGATGTGGGAATGGGACTCGAGTTGACCGACGGCAAGCTTGGGGGGATTTTGCGGACGACGCTCAGCACCCTGAACCACCGGGAGTTCGCGCGTAAGAAAATTTCCTTCGAGGAACGCTCGGGCGAGAACATCTACGGTTCGAACATCCAGGTGGCCGACCTGAATGCGATGAACGCTGTATTTGCCGTGTTCCGGTGGAAGCGGTATCGCGGCTTCTACCGGGATATGGAGGGTGAACTGCACAGCTCTTTCACGACCGACGGAAACATGCTGCTGAATGGCGGTTCCGAATGATGCGGCACTCGGAGCTCGAGCCCCGTTTCGTGACCACAATCCCAAGTGAGCTAGAAGGGGGTGTGCTGTACGTATCGATGGAGTACGGCACAGTGGTCCACAGCTGCTGTTGTGGCTGTGGCCATGAAGTGGTCACACCACTAACCGCTACAGATTGGTCGCTGACGTTCGACGGCGAGGCCGTCTCGCTCTGGCCTTCCGTTGGAAGCTGGAATCTGCCTTGCCAATCGCACTATGTCATCAAGGGAAACCGAGTGGTGGAAGCTGGACCTTGGAGTCGCAAGATGGTCGAAAAGGAGGTCAACCGCGACAAAGCGGCCAAGGCAAGGTACTACGCTAATCTCGGCCAGTCGTCTGTAGCTACTGACGTTAGCAAAGCGAAACCGGACCCCATTCAGGAATCGCAAGCAACTGACCTGAGCCCGTGGAAGCGCTTTTGGGCATGGCTGGCGAAGTAGATGCTGACGTTCAAAGCGGGACGCCAATCACGCTATGCTCGATGATCAAAGACCGGCCGCGCCAGTGAGGTGGCGTGACCGGTCCCCACTGCGGTAACCTAGCAGGAGTCTTGCCTTGCCAATTTCATGAGAGCACTCCCTGTCCTTTCGCTACCTAGAAGTCCAAACCAAAATCGCGGTCAAGGAGCCGCATTTTCCCAGTTTCCGTGCTTACGATTACGTCAAGTTTGCGGTGAGCGTACTTGATCGCCTCCGTGGAGTAGACCTCCAGGCTGTCCTCCATATATTGCACCCTGAACTGCTCTCCGACCCCACCCGTCAATAGCGTGGGATCTGCGAATAGGACGACATTTGTTCCGCCCGCCCTTTGAGCGGACGCAAACAGAATTCCGTCAAACGGAGTCTCGTGGACGTGTGCCAGATACTCTGCCATCGTCTGAGTGATCAGGTAGTCCGCCTCTCGCCCCGGCACAACCGGCTTGGCGATCAAGGTGTGCAACAACTGGAGAAACCGGCCCCGCTCGCGCTGAGTTCTATAGTCCGGCTGAAAATAGCTTAGATCTTTTACGCTTTTCGCAGCCTCAAGCCGCGAAAAGTCCAGCACGCGTAGCGGTCGAGTGGTCTCAAGAGCGATCTGAAATATGTCGGTCTTCAAGGCGGGCCGGAGCTCTGCGCGCGCCGTCTCAGGCTCTGTTGCTGCATACAGCACTACAACCCCATCCGCATTCATGCGTCCTGCCCTAGCGACTTCTTTTGGCGGCGGGCCGACCCGCAGTAATGGGGCTGCGAAGGTCGACTCGAGATCGTCGGGTGATCCGCTGATCCTGGCTCGATAGAGTCGAGTACCCTCGGGAAGTTTCCGCACTACGGACCGAGAGCGAGTACCCCGTCGCTCTCGGACGTGATCTATGTCTGCAAACAATGAAGCGAAGAGGTCACGGGCCGAAGCGCTGAAAAATCGCCGCGAATACTTGAGTTCTTCAACAGTACGCTGCCACTTCGCGATGTAGCTCTCCACCTCGATTGGGCGGGGAATATAGTAGGTCGTATGATCCCAAAACGGCCCACCACCGCGAGATGGAAAATAAACGTCTGCCGCGACGACGGCGTCAGCGATCGAATCGTTTGCGTCCAGATATTGGCCCAGGACCTCTTGGACAAGATCCTCAATTGTCTCCCCTTGCTGGATCCAGTCACCTCTGTCATCGTCCCCGTGGAACACCTTGTACTGCTCCCCCGGTGCGAAATTTCGGCGCATGACAGGTTCAAGAAACTTGCCGAGTTTTTCGACCGAGACGGCCAAATCATCGCTTTCGCCGCATTGGTCGCATTCGACCTTAGAGCCGTTTTGCTCGATGAATATCCGCACATGAGGGTCATCAATGCAGCTACGACAAATGGCTTGGGTCACTCTCTATGGCTCATTGGATGCGTTGCGCATATTCTATCGTCCCGACGACTTACGGCCACTGATGGCTACGCATCGGATCGCGCGCACTTGCGGCACGGCTCCATCGTTGCCCCCGGCGCGAGGCCGGGCCAGAAGCCCGCGCCAGCACTGGGAGCGGGCGAAAAAAAACCAACCGAGAACGGTTGGTTTCCCTATGGGTTGCACGTCAGTCGCGGTAATTCCGAAATTGCAGTCTCACAATAAGGCCCGTAGTCTCACGATTTCCAAATTCCTACACCAACCACCTCAATCAAACATCAATATTCCGAGCCACCAGCGCATTCGACTCGATAAAGTTCCGGCGCGGTTCCACCTCGTCGCCCATCAGTGTCGTGAAGATCTGGTCGGCGGCGATGGCGTCTTCGATCTGGACCCTCAGCAGGCGGCGCTGCGTGACGTCGAGCGTGGTTTCGAAGAGTTGCTCGGGGTTCATTTCGCCCAGGCCCTTGTAGCGCTGGCGCGAGACGCCGCGTTCGGCTTCGGAGAGCAGCCACTGCATGGCCTGGTGGAAGTCTGCGACGGTCTGTTCGCGCATCTTCTCGCCTTCGCCGCGGCGAACCTTGGTGCCGTCCGGGATCAGGCCCTGGAACGTCGTGGCCGCGCGGGCGAGTGCCGCGTAGTCGGCGCCGTGGACGAAGTCCGCGTCCACGTGTGACAGACGCACGTTGCCATGATGGCGACGCGCGATCATCAGGCGGTGCTTGTCGGTCTTCTCGTCGAACTGGGCATAGACGTCGGCGGTGCCGTCGTCATTGACTGCAGCGCCGAGCAGCGTCTTGGCGTGCATCTCGGCGAGCTTGGCCTTCAGCGCCACGGCCGAGGCTTCGGCTGCGGTGGCGTTGTCGAGGTCGAGCGCCACGCCGTCGGCGATCGCGCGTAGCGCGTCCACATCGACGATGCGCGACAGGCGGCCGATCACGCCCTCGGCGAGCTGGTACTGGCGTGCCAGTTCGGTCAGGGCTTCACCGTTGATCTCGCTGCCATCCGGGCGGCTGAGCGAAGCCTTTTCCATTGCCAGCTTCAGCATGTAGGCGTTCAGCTCGTTGTCGTCCTTGATGTAGCGCTCTTCCTTGCCGTGCTTGATCTTGTAGAGCGGCGGCTGGGCGATGTACACATAGCCGCGCTCGATGATGTCCGGCATCTGGCGATAGAAGAACGTCAGCAGCAGCGTGCGGATGTGCGAGCCGTCCACGTCCGCGTCGGTCATGATGATGATGCGGTGGTAGCGCAGCTTCTCGAGGTTGTAGTCCTCCTTGCCGATGCCGGTGCCCAGCGCCGTGATCAGCGTCAGCACTTCCTGGCTCGACAGCATCTTGTCGAAGCGCGCGCGTTCCACGTTCAGGATCTTGCCCTTGAGCGGCAGGATCGCCTGGAACTTGCGGTCACGGCCCTGCTTGGCGGAGCCGCCTGCGGAGTCACCCTCGACAAGGAACAGCTCGGACATCGCCGGATCCTTCTCCTGGCAGTCCGCGAGCTTGCCTGGCAGGCCCATGCCGTCCATGACGCCCTTGCGGCGCGTCATTTCGCGGGCCTTGCGCGCGGCTTCGCGGGCGCGGGCCGCATCGACGATCTTGCCGCAGATGATCTTGGCGTCGTTCGGTGTTTCCAGCAGGAAGTCGGTCAGCGCCTTGCCGACGAGCTCTTCCACGGGCAGGCGCACTTCGGAGGAAACGAGCTTGTCCTTGGTCTGCGAGCTGAACTTCGGCTCGGGTACCTTCACGGACAGCACGCAGGCCAGGCCTTCGCGCATGTCGTCGCCGGAGGTCTCGACCTTTGCCTTCTTGGCGACCTCGTTTTCTTCGATGTACTTGTTGATGACGCGGGTCATCGCAGCGCGCAGGCCGGTCAGGTGGGTGCCGCCGTCGCGCTGCGGAATGTTGTTCGTGAAGCAGAGCACCTGCTCGTTGTAGCCATCGTTCCACTGCATGGCCACTTCCACGCTGATGCCATCCTTCTCGGCGTTCGCGTAGAAAATGTTCGGGTGCAGCGTGGTCTTCGAGCGGTTGATGTACTCGACGAAACCCTTCACGCCGCCGGAGAACGCGAAGTCCTCTTCCTTGCCCGTGCGCTGGTCCACCAGCTTGATATGCACGCCGTTGTTCAGGAACGAGAGTTCGCGGATGCGCTTGGACAGCACTTCGTAGTGGAACTCGACGTTCGTGAAGATTTCCTCGTCGGCCAGGAAGTGCACTTCGGTGCCGCGCTTGTCGGTCGCGCCGATGACCTTCATCGGCGACACTTCAACGGGCTGGCCGTCCGGGCCGGTCACGGTCTCGATAACGCGGTTCTGTACTTCACCCTTCGCGAACTCGATCAGGTTGACCTGGCCATCGCGGCGCACGGTCAGGCGCAGCCACTTCGACAGCGCGTTCACGCAGGACACGCCCACGCCATGCAGGCCGCCCGAAACCTTGTAGCTGTTCTGGTTGAACTTGCCGCCGGCGTGCAGCTCGGTCATGGCGATTTCCGCCGCGCTGCGCTTCGGCTCGTGCTTGTCGTCGAACTTCACGGCCGGCGGAATGCCGCGGCCGTTGTCGACGATCGAGATCGAGTTGTCGCTGTGGATCGTGACCTGGATCTCGGTGCAATAACCGGCCAGGGCTTCGTCGATCGAGTTGTCGAGCACCTCGAACACGAGGTGATGCAAGCCGGTGCCGTCGGACGTATCGCCGATGTACATGCCGGGACGCTTGCGTACCGCCTCCAGGCCTTCCAGGATCTGGATCGAAGAGGCGCCGTAAGAGTTTTCCTGCTGCGGTTTCTGCTGATCGGTCATGTCTTTCTACTCACGATACTGACGGCAAAAAGCGGAAAACCGAACCTGCGCCAAAAATGCGGCGGG
>NZ_ANKP01000122.1:0-4412 GCF_000319775.1 Cupriavidus sp. HMR-1 | reverse complement strand
TCGGCGTGGCGGGTGTACTGGCGGGTCAGGGTGATGGGTCGCAGCGCATCGGCTGCGCGTCCGCTGGGTCGCATGTGGAGTCTTTCGTCAGAATCGGGTGAGACCGCGATTCTAACGCCGGCGAGCCTTGCGTGCCTGCCGGGACCCCCGGCGCCTCAGCGCATCAGGTTGCTGGTCTTGTCGATCGCCGCGCGAATCTCGGCAATCGAGCGTTCGATTTCTTCCTCGGACAGCAGATCGGTCTCGCTGCCCGTGCGCTCGAGGATGGAGGTGGTGAACGCATTGAGCGGCAGGGTGTCGGTCAGCACCGCGTCGTCGTTCGGCACATTGGCGTCCGCTTCCCACATCATTGCGATGGCTGTGGTGTTATCGGCACCTTCGCCGGCGTTCGCAAGCGCCCGTTCAATCAGGTCAGGTATCGCATGGACCACCGAAAGATGGGTGACCTTGTCGACGATGATGTCTTCCTCAAGGCTGCCCCAGAGGCCGTCGGAGCACAGCAGCGCCACGTCTCCCGGGTTCAGCCGCACCGGGCCGCCGATGTCGATCAGCGGCAGGTTCGGCGAGCCGAGGCAGTTGTAGAGCTTGTTGCGTTCCGGGTGGTTGGCCACGTCCATCTGCAGCACGCGTTCCTGCTGCAGCAGATTCTCGATCTTCGAGTGGTCGCGCGTGCGGGTCAGCAGGGCGCCCTTGCGCATCAGGTAGAAGCGCGAGTCGCCGGCGTGCGCCCAGTGGATCTGGCCATGCTGGATCAGGCAACACACCACGGTGGTACGCGGGATATCGGCCAGCCGGTTGGCTTCGGCATAGCGATGGATCTCGCGATGCGCGAGCATGATCGTGTCCTGCAGAAAGTCGGCAGGATTCCGGATCGCAGGACGGGCCTGGGTCTGGAACTGACGCGCCAGCGTCTGCAAGGCCTGCTGCGCGGCAACTTCGCCGAGCGCGTGGCCGCCGAGGCCATCGGCCAGCACCATCAGCAGGGCGTCGCGCGTGAAGCAGTAGCCCATGCGGTCCTGGTTGATACGGCGGCCGCCCTTGCGGCTTTCCTGATAGACGGAGAATCGCATGTTGGCTTAGCGGAATGCGTTATGTTCGTGCCGGTTTGGCATCAGTTGCCGCCGTGGCCTGCCTCGGTGGCGGGCAGGGCCTTCTCTTCGCGGCGGCGCAGCAAGGTCATGAAACGGCTGGTGGCGTTCAGGCGCTCGGTGACGGGGCCTGCGGGATTGGCGGCCATGGCCGCAGCCGACTGCTCGCCCAGCGCGTTCGATTGGTCGCGCAGCTCCTTCTGCAGCCGGAACACGCTTTGCGGGCGCTCGGCCGGCGTCAGGCGCAGGCACCACTCGACCAGATCGACCAGTCCGTTCGTGTAGGTGGCGCGCAGCCGACCGAACGACTCGGTCATGCGGTCTTCCTTCTCACGCTGGTTGGCCTCCTGCGGCGGCATTCCGGCCATACAGGCATAGAGCGTGGCGCCCAGGCTGTAGATATCGGTCCACGGGCCGAGGTCCGTATGCTTGCCGTAGAGCTCGGGTGCCGCGAACCCCGGGGTGTACATCGGCTGGAAACGCGATGCTTCCATGGTCAGGATCTGCCGGGCCGCGCCGAAATCAAGCAGGATCGGCGATTCGTCCTCGCGCAGGTAAATGTTTCCCGGCTTGATGTCCAGATGAAGAAGCTTGTGGATATGCACTTCCCGCAGGCCGCTCATGAGGTCGTGGAATACCTTGCGGATAAACCGTTCGCGGAGGACTTTGGCCTTGCCCTGCTGCCGGGCCTGCAGGATATGCTCCTGCAGCGTCTTGCCCAACTCGTAGTTCATGACCATGTAGACCGTGGAATTCTCGCGGAAGAAATTCACCACGCGGACCACGCTGGGGTGCGAAATACGGGCCAGCGACCGTCCTTCCTCAAAGAAATACTTCAGGCCAAGGCGAAATGAGGCCACGTTCTCGTCCGGAACGACCGGGATCAGCTCGCCGGGACTGCGGCGGGCCAGTGACGACGGCAGGTATTCCTTGATGGCCACCGGGGCGCCCGTTTCGTCCGTGGCGAGGTAGACGAAACTGAACCCCCCACTGGCCAACTTCTTTACAATACGATAGTTGGCCAGCAGCGTGCCGATTGGCAGCGGCGCGCTCTTGGACTGGTTAGCGCCCTTGGACTCTGTCATAGGATTCGGGACCTTATTTGCTCCCGGATTCTCCGGGCTAATCGGTCACTTGTAAAGAATTCATTGGCGGGGACTGTTGCCAAATATCCGCGTTTTTCTGCCTCTGTTTTCTGTTGATTTTTCAGGCGATCCGCCTGCCCCCGATCCTTTCGGGGAGCCGGTCGCCGCGCCTTACCCGGCGTTTTTCGATTATTCGATTTTTTCGCGAGATTACCGACGATGATCCACAGCATGACAGGCTATGGCCTGGCCACGGGCCAGGCACCGCTCACCAACGCCCAGGGCGAACCGAGTGGCCGTACCGCGTCGGTTTCGGTGGAGTTCCGCACTGTCAATTCGCGCTTCCTCGACCTGCTGTTCCGTGCGCCGGAAGAGTGTCGCGCCTTCGAGCCGGCCCTGCGCGAGATGCTGATGGGCGAGCTGTCGCGTGGCAAGCTGGAGTGCCGCATCAACCTCCAGCGCACCGATACCGGCGGCGCCACGCTGGCGCTGAACCAGACGCTGCTCGATCAGATCCGTGCGCTCGAAGCCACCGTCGGGGCAACGTTTGCTTCGGCCGGCACGATGCGCATGGGCGAAATCCTGCGCTGGCCGGGCGTGCTGGTGGAACCCGAGTTGTCGCAGGAAGCCCTGCGCGATGCCGTGATGGGCGCCGCCCGCGAAGCGCTGAACCAGCTTCTGGAAGCCCGCCGCCGTGAAGGCGCGGCGCTCAAGGCCACGCTGGAGGAGCGGATCGACGCCATGCTGGCGATTGTCGAGCGCCTGACGCCGATGATTCCGCAGTTGATCGCCCACCACCAGGAAAAGTTGACCGAACGCCTGAAGGAGGCTTTCAACCTGGTCGCGCCGAACGGCATGCCGTCGATGAGCCGCGACGAGATTGCCGAGCGCATCCGCCAGGAAGCCACGGTCTACGGCATCCGCATCGACATCGCCGAAGAACTGGCGCGCCTGCAGACCCATCTCAACGAAACCCGGCATATCCTGAAGAAGGGTGGCCAGGTCGGTAAGCGGCTGGACTTCATGATGCAGGAGCTCAACCGCGAAGCGAACACGCTCGGCTCGAAAGCCGCCGCGAAGGAACTTGCCGATGCCTCGATGGAGCTCAAGCTCCTGATCGAGCAGATGCGCGAGCAGATTCAAAACCTCGAATAAGATCATGAGCGAAACGACCCACACCGCCATCGATACCGCCTATCCGGGCAACCTGTTCATGGTGGTGGCCCCGTCCGGGGCCGGCAAATCCACGCTGGTCAACGCGCTGCTGGCGCAGGACAAGGCAATCCGCCTGTCGATCTCGCACACCACGCGCGGTCCGCGTCCCGGTGAGCAGAACGGCCGCGAGTACCACTTCATCTCCGTGGACGAGTTCCGCGCTGCGCGCGATCGGGGCGAATTCCTGGAGTGGGCGGAAGTGCACGGCAATTACTACGCCACGTCCCGCGTCTGGATCGAGCAGCAGATGGCCCAGGGCACCGACGTGCTGCTGGAGATCGACTGGCAGGGCGCGCAGCAGGTGCACAAGCGGTTTTCGAATGCTGTCGAGATCTTCATCCTGCCGCCGTCGCTGACGGCGCTGGAAGAACGCCTCAAGAAGCGGGGCCAGGACGAGCCCAATGTGATCGTCCGCCGCCTGCTTGCCGCGGGTAGTGAGATGTCGCATGCATCGGAGTCCGATTACGTGATCATCAACGAGGTATTCGATGACGCGTTGAAGCAGCTGCAGAACGTCGTTCACGCGACCCGTTTGCGCTTTTCGTCGCAGAAAGCACGACACGCCGAGTTGTTCATCGAGCTCGGAATTCACTAAAGCAGGCGCGTGGCCGGAAGGTTCCGGCCGCGTGCTGTAAAATACCGGCCTGTCGAACAGGTTTCATCCCAAGGTGGATTTGATATGGCGCGTATTACCGTCGAAGATTGTCTGAAACACATCCCGAACCGCTTCGAGCTCGCTCTCGCCGCGACGTACCGTGCACGTCAGCTCGTGCAGGGCCACACGCCCAAGGTCGAGGCAAAGGACAAGCCCACTGTGGTGGCGCTCCGCGAGATCGCATCGGGCCAGGTTGGCATCGAGATGCTGAAGAAGGTACCGACCTGATTGCCGGGACGGCCTGTGGTTCATCGTCGCTTCGCATATATGCGCTTTCAGCCGCGCGTTCCGCTGAATGACAGGGGCCGTCCCCATGACTTTCCCGCCGCCCGATCCTGCCGTTGCTCCGCCCGCCGAACCGGCGTCGCG
>NZ_ANKP01000121.1:0-45971 GCF_000319775.1 Cupriavidus sp. HMR-1 | reverse complement strand
CAATAACGTCTTCTTCGATACATGCGTCTATCACCAGCCTAATCACGTCGGGCGCGGCCGGCGCCGGGACGGCGACGATCGCCAGGTCCACGGGCTCGCCAATGGCTTCGACGGTCGGAAACGCGCGCAGGCCCTGCACGGTGTCGGCCCCGGGGTTCACCGGGAACACGCGGCCGGCGTAGCCGAGTTCGCCCAACAGGCGAATCGGCATGCCGCCGACTTTCTCTGGTTGCGTCGACGCGCCGATCACCGCGATCGAACGCGGGCGCAGCAAGGGTTGCAGATCCTGCATGTTGTCTCCGTTGATGACGCGCGCGATACGTGCCGCGACGCGTTCAGCCTGGCGGGAAGGTCCGGTCCCACCTACCGGCGGCCTAGCGTCCCACGCCAGCCATGTTTTCTATTGATCGCACCATCTCGCGCAGCAACGGCGCCACGCGCTTCTCCATCGAGCCCCGCTTGACGCGCATCCCTGGGATGGCGCAGTTGAACAGCAGCGGCCGATTCATGTACACCACGCGCGAATACACCCCCACGCCATGTACATCCGCTCCCGCATCCCCTTCGTTGAGCGTGAATCCGCGCTTCGGATAGTGGGCGATGCAGTGGCACAAGGTGTCGTAACAGGCGGCGTACTCCTCGGGCCGCTCTGCACGCGCCGTGGTCATCAGTTTCTCGAATTCAGTCTTCGACAGCGTGCACAGGTACGCGCGCCCCATTGCGGTCGTCAGCACCGACCGCACCGCGCCAATCGCCGGCCGCGCCGGCGTGCCTTCCATGTGCGTGCACGATTCCAGGTAAGTCACGTCGAGCTGGTAGGCCACGCCCATCGACACCGCGCCTTCGACCTGATTGGCCAGCGCCTGCATCAGCGGTCGCGCCAGGTGGCGGACCTGCAGGCCAGCCATGTAGGGATAGCCCAGCGCCAGCACCTGGGCGCTGACGAAGTACTTGTCCAGCTTCGGCTCCCAGTCGAGGTAGCCGAGTTCGAACAACGTGCGGCAGATGCGCGATACCGTGGCCCGCGGCAACTGCAGCCGCTGCGCCAGCTCTCCGTTGCCCAATGGGCGAGGGTCGTCGATAAAGCAGCGAAGCAGCGCGAAACCCTTGGCCAGCAGCCCGCCGAACGAAGGGTCTTCGCGCCGGCGCTCTGCAATGAATTGTTCGACTGGCGTGTTCATTTGCATCTTGTCTCCTGTTTTCCAGTGTGGTCGGCGACCTCGTTGTATGTCAAAGAGCGGAATGAATTTCCAAATATTGGAAATCGTAATCCCTATCTTGACGGTGCGTGTTAGCGGCACATAAGGTTCAAAACCGAATATGAATTCGAATACGGAAATCTGCCATGCAAAGCCCCATCGCAAGTGCATCGCCCGCCTCTTCCCCCTTCCCGAGGGTAGACACGACGTCGATCCTGCAACCGCCGCGACAGCGCCGCGCGCGCGAGACCGAGCAGGCCTTGCTTGCCGCCGGCCGCAAGCTGCTGGCGGAACGTGACTTCGCAGCGGTATCGGTCGCGCAGATCGCGGCGGCCTGCCAGGTTTCCGTCGGGGCGTTCTACGGGCGCTTTCGCGACAAGATGGCGTTCTTCGACGCGCTGCGCACGCTGGTGATGGAAGAGTCAGACGCCTCGGTGGCCCGCTACATGGCCGAGCATCGCTGGGGCGAAGTACCGGCGCGGCAGATCGTCGAGAAGACCATGCGCTTCCTGGTCAATGGCTGCCACAACAATCGCGGCGTGATTCGCGCATCGCTCAAGCATTCGTCCACGCGCCCGGAGGAATGGCTGCCGCACCAGAAGAACGGCGAGGAAATCGTCGAGCGACTGGTGGCGCTGCTTACCCCCCGGCTGCCGGGTCCGGCCGAAGCCAACGAAGTCCGCGTGCGTTTCGCCATGCAGATGGTGTTCGGCATGCTCGTCAATGCCGTGCTCAACAATCCGGGCCCGCTCCGGCTCGACGACGAGCGCCTGTCCGGCGAGATGACGCGCATGGTCGCCTGCTATCTCGGGCTGGAAAACTGACAAGCCGGCCCCCAGGATTTTTCCCTCGCTTCACCCAATCCACCGCCCGCATCAGCCGCAACCATAGCGGTATGTCCCGACAGGGACCGGGCATCAAAACGAGGAGACACACCATGAAGCAAACCATTCCGCCACGACGACGATGGGTCATGCGCGCCGCGTGCGCCGCTGTGGCACTGCTGCCGCTGGCTACGTTCGCGCAAGGGGACTATCCGTCCAAGCCTATCCGGATGATCGTGCCGTATCCGGCCGGCGGATTGACTGACACAGTGGCCCGGCAACTGGCCGAAGGCCTTGGCAAGCGCCTCGGGCAGCCGGTGGTGGTCGAAAACCGGGGTGGCGCGGGCGGCATCATCGGCACGGACTTTGTCGCCAAGTCGCCGGCTGACGGCTACACCCTGCTGATGACGATTCCGGGTCCGATCACGGCCAATATCGCGCTGTACAAGAAGCTCCCGTACGACCCGCGCACCGAACTGCGGCCCATCTCCGATGTGGCCATGGCCCGCACGGTGCTGACCGTCAATTCGGCCGTGCCGGTGAAGACCGTGGCCGAGCTGATTGCCTACGCGAAGAAGGAACCGGGCAAGCTGCGTATGGGCTCCTGGGGGCCGGGCACGCAACCGCACACGATCCAGGCGTACATGGACAAGACCTACGGGGTCGATATCCTGCACGTTCCCTATCGCGGCGAAGGGCCGATGGTGACCGACCTGCTCGCCGGACAGGTCAACCTGACGATCGGATCCGTGACCACGCTGCGCCAGTACATTGCGGTCGGCAAGCTCCGACCGCTGGCCGTGGCGGGCACCACCCGCGCGAAGGCATTGCCGGATGTGCCGACGTTCACGGAGGCCGGCTACAGCGATGCCGCCTACAAGATCGTTGGCCCGACTACGCTGCTGGCGCCGGCAAAGACGCCGGATGCGATCATCGAACGGCTGGGCCGCGAGGTCAGCGCGCTGGTGAAGTCACCAGAACTGAGCGCGAAGATCGACGAATTGGGCGCGGAACCGATCGGCAATTCACCGGCCGAAGCCGAGCGCGCGTACAAGGCCTATCTGCCAGTGGTGCTCAAACTGACGGCGGATACCGGTGTGACGCTCGACTGACCTGATCTGACCAGACCTGACTGCCGGCATTGTGCCGGCAGCGCAGCGAAATCTGGCGAAATGCAGCAAAAAGATGGCCGACATGAATTTCGGCGAGGCTTGCTAGGCTCGCCAGCCGGCCCCATCTAGAATCGCTGCAACGCAGACTCTTTCGGGCGCGTCGCCGCCCGCACTTCATGGCAACGCTATTTCTGGTCCGCCACGGACAAGCCTCGTTCGGGGCCGCCAACTACGACTGCCTGTCCGATACGGGCCGCCAGCAGTCACGCTGGCTGGGCGAATATTTTCGCGACCGCGGTGTGCAGTTTCGCCGCGTGGTGGCTGGCACACTCGTGCGCCAGCAGGACACGGCCAGCGAGATCCTGGCCGGCATGGGCGTCAGCGACTTGCCTGTGGCATCGCACCCAGGCCTGAATGAGTACGACGGCGAATCGCTGTACCGCAGCTTCACCAAGGGCGCGGATCATCGCGCCCATCAGAATGGGGACTACCAGGATTACTGGCGCACGTTCCGCGCCGCATTCGCGGCCTGGACGCAGGATCAGTTGACCGGCATGCCGGAAACCTGGGCCGAGTTTGGACAGCGAATGCAGGCCGCTCTCGCCCATGCGACCGAAGGCGCCTCGCGGGAGGACGCATTGCTGGTGGTCAGTTCGGGCGGCGCCATTGGCCGTGCGGTGGCCGACCTGCTCGGCGCGCCGACGCAGACCGCCATCGAACTTAACCTGCAGTTCCGCAACACCGGCTTCTGCGAGTTGATCGTCGGACGCGGCACGCAGCGCCTGCTGAGCTTCAACAACGTGCCGCACCTGGAACTGCCGGAGCGGCGCCCCGCGATCACCTTCGCGTGAGCACCTGCCCCGGACGGGGCCGATCCCTTACCGCTGAGACAGCGCCAGCCTGCCGGCGAGCGCCAGGAACACGCTCCCGGCGAACCAGTTCACCGCGCGTTGCATCCGCGCGGAGCGCATCAGCACGCGGCCGAACGCGCCCGAGAACCAGGCGATCGAGCCGAAGACCAGCAGCGTGGCAAGGATGAACACGAAGCCAAGCACCATGATCTGAGGGGCCACCGGGCCCCGATCCGGGCTGACGAACTGCGGCAGGAATGCCAGGAAGAAGATCACGACCTTGGGGTTGGTCAGGTTCATGATCACCCCACGCAGGTACATGTGCTTGCCGGTCTTCACCTGCATCTGGGAAGAAGAAAGTTCGCCCACGGGAGCGCGGAACGCCTGCCACGCCAGATAGACGAGATACAGCGCGCCGGCGATCTTCAACACGGTGAACGCCACCGCCGATGCCGCCAGCAACGCGGCCAGGCCCACCGCCACCACCGCCGTGTGAACCAGCAGTCCCGTGCAAAGCCCCAACACCACGGTCAGGCCGGCGCGCGTGCCATGCATCGCTGACAGCAACAACACGAAGATATTGTCAGGTCCCGGCGCAAGACTGAGCAGGACGGCGATGCCGAGAAACGGCAACAGCGTATCGAGGGGTGGCATGAACGGCTCCGGAAGATGGAGCGGCCATGGTAACGATGTTCAGACCAGCTCTGCAATTGCCGCCGCGCGGATCGCCTCGGCCTTGGTCTTCAGGCGCAGCGCGATGTCGGCGCCACGCTCATTGGCCACGCGATTGATAAACGCCATGCGAAGCGGCTCGCAGAGCGTGGCGACATGCGACGCTTCGCAGAAGACCTTCCATGCCATCGGCTGGCCCACGTACTCGTCGCGGCGGCGCAGCATGGCGGCGTCGATGGCCGCGGCAATGGCGGCATCGTGCACGATCACGGCATCGGCTTGAGCAAAGGTATTCTGGAACATGGCGATCTCCTGTTTGACATCGGGACGCTGTGTTTGAAGCGCGTCTGCATTCTCCTTTCTGCAAACCACGTGCCAATCTCCAGCCCGATCAGGTAGATGCGAACCCGCGTTTCAATCGCCCCGTCTGAATCCCGCGCCAAATGGACGTTCCGGGTTTCGCCACCCTACTTCAGTCGGGCGGTCGATGCCCCTCCCGTGATCCCCGTCTGGCCGCTGCCCCAATGAAAAAGGCGTTACGGGTTACGTAACGCCTCGTTCGGAACGCGTGACACCGGTCATGCGCGAGCGCCGTCCAGGTACGGGTCGAATGACCGGGCCGGCTCCGCCGACACACCGGCCTTGTCCAGCCCTGCCACCTTGCGGGCGCCATCGGTGAATGCGTCGAACTTCCCAGCGCGGGCGCCATCGGTGTATGTGTCGTGCGTGCGGAATTCGTAGCCATACTTGTCGGCGGGCACCCGGGTCCCCGCAGTCTCTCCGGTGCGGAACTCATAGCCATACTTGTCGGCGGGTACCGTGCCTGCCTGGGCTGCGCCAAGGGCTGCAAGCGAAAGCACGAGGGTGGAAGCGAGCTTGAGGGCGATGGTCCGGGTCATGATTCTCTCCAAATATGTGAATTTGTTTAGCTGTTTTGAATCCTGCTGAACGTTCGATTTTTTGTTTGTCGCGCCGTCCATGTGCTGAACTATAGAATTCGATGCCAAGGCTGATGCAGTCAGATTCCGGACGAATTGATCAAATATTTTGAATAAAAAGCGGACACCACGCGATGCGCCCGACACCCCACTCGCACGCGTGCTTCGCGTGCCGATGCGCTACAGTGACGCGCATACAGGTGCTCCTATCGCGGCAATCCCCCCTGCCACGCCCCAACCGTCCATGCAGCGCTCACGACTACGCGTTCCAGTTTTCACTTGGCTTGCCGGCATCCTGATGGCGATGTTCCTGGCCGGTGCCGCGCAAAGCGCCGGACTGTCGCTCGCCGCAGTGGCGCAGAAGGCCAACGCCCAACCCGCTTCGGCACCCCCCGCCAGCGCGCCTCTGGCGCAATCGCTCGATCAGGTCATCAATACCTTGCAGAACGAGGGCGAACGACAGGCTTTGGTGAAGCAATTGCAGGCAGTGCGTACTGGCCTCGATGCATCGGCGGCAGAGGCGGCGGCGGGAGCGTCGGCCGCTGGCGCCAGCGCACCCTCCCCCGGTCTGATCGGCGCCGTTGCGCAGGCCATTCAGGAAATGGACAACGCGCCACACAAAAATAGCGGTGCAGTGCATTACTGGAAGTGGCGAATGGAGTTCGCCCGAGAAGAACTGCACGATGCCCTGACGATCAAGAACACCCGCAAGGCCATCGTCTCCTGGACCGAATTCGGCACCGTGTTTGCCGGGTGGGCCATGACCGGGTGGCTGCTGCGGGAACTGGCACGGCGACTGCGCCAGAACCGGTTGCGGCGGCCCAGAGACCATCAACTCCCGCGGGTACCTTCCTGGATCGATGTCAGCCTGTACTTCGTGCGCGGCATCGGACCGTGGATCGTCGCATTCGGCCTGACGGTGCTGCTCGCCTATCAGGTGTTCGGTCGCACGCCCGCCAGTGTGGGCGCCGTTCTGGTGGCCTACGCGATCGTGGCCGGCGCCGTGATGTCGGCGGTCTGCCAGGTCATCTTCACGCTGTTCCAGTCCGCGCATCGCGCGCACGCCGTGCGTGACCTGATTACCCATTCACCGATCCTGCTGTTCATCACCGGCTCACTGGCCGCACTGGGAGAGGTCAACAGCGATCCGCGTGTGATCGCCGCGCTTGGCCTCAACCTGGCGGCGTTGATCAGCACGCTGTCCAATATCCTCGCCGCGATCCTGATTGGCGTGTTTGCCGTGCGGTTTCGCCGCGCCATCGGCCAGTTGATCTCATTTCGACCGTTTGCGGTTCGGCAGGAATACCCCGCGATGATGGATCTGCTGCGCCTGGCGGGTGATGCGTGGTATCTGCCCGTGCTCGCCGTGGTCGCGGCATCGGTCATCGGCACGATCATGGCCACCGGCCATGCCGACGAATTCCTGCGGCGCGCGGTCATCACGGTGGCATTGTTCGTGACCGCCACGCTGTTGACGCTCGTGGTGGGCCGATCACCCAAGGCAACTGTGCGCGCTCCGCGCCTGCGCGATCGGCGGCGCTCCGCGTACGTCCAGCGCTTTGGCCGCTTTGGCGCGGCGCTGATCCGCGTGGTGATCTGGATCACATTCCTGGAACTCAACGCGCGTATCTGGCAGACCTCGCTGATACGAATTGCCCAATCGACCGCCGCCGGCCGTCACATCACCGAGTCGCTGCTCGGGGTGGTCGGCGTGGTGCTGCTGGCATGGCTGGCCTGGCTGCTGATCGACACGGCCATCACCCAGACGCTTTCCCCCACGCACGGCCGCGCCGCGCAGCCCAGCCTGCGCGCCAAGACCATCCTGCCCCTCGTGCGTAATGCGTCATTCGTGAGCGTGCTCGTGGTAGCGATGATCGCGGTGCTGGCCAACCTTGGCGTCAACGTCACGCCGTTGCTCGCCGGCGCAGGGGTGGTCGGGCTGGCCATCGGCTTCGGTGCGCAAACGCTGGTGCAGGATTTGATCACCGGTTTGTTCATCGTCGTCGAGGATACGATCGCCATCGGCGATTCGATCGAGTTGCCGGACCATGTCGGCGTAGTCGAGGCCATGACGATCCGGACCGTGCGACTGCGCGACGGCAAGGGCGCCGTGCACACGCTGCCATACAGCCAGATCAAGGCCGTCAAGAACCTGTCGCGCGGCTATGCCTTCGCCGTCTTCAACATCTCGATTGCCTATCAGAGCGACTTCGAGCGGGCATTGGAACTCGTGCGCGAAACCGGCGCCGAGGTGGCGCGCGACCATCGCTACAGCCGCAATTTGCTGTCCGGTCTGGACATCCTGGGGCTCGACCGCTTCGACCCCACCGGTCAGGTCGTTCTGGCCCAGTTCAAGACACGGCCGCTCACCCAGTACGAAATCACGCGGGCCTTCAACGTCCGGCTCAAGCGCAACTTCGACGCCAACGGCATTCGACTGGCCGTACCGTTCGTGACGGTGCAGGTGGATGGCGGCGGCACTGAGGAAGAGATCGCGACAGCCGCCGCGGCTGGCGCAGGCGCCGATCTCGTCACCCGAAAAGCTGGCAAGCCGGCCTGACGGCGCTGCCAATGTGAACATAGGGGCGCGCCCGCATAGGGGTGTCTCATTTGTGCAATGGCGCTCCAATACATTTGACCGGAAAATTTTGAAATACGGGGGTCACGGCATTACTATCTCGCGAGCTTCCATGATGCCTGCGTGAAGGTTCGCGCACCTTGTGCAGAAACCCTGAAACGCAGGCGCGGCGCGGGACTCTCCCCTCCCAAGGCGGGATGTTCCAGCCTCGCGGTTTTGCACGATCATGGTGAAACGGCAGTACAGCGATATGCATCGGGGTCATCGCTGGAAGTTGCATACAAAGACATAAAAGGACCGCGCCTCGACGCAGCGGACTTGAGGAAACAGGCGTTTGCCACCGGGGGGAAAATCAATATGGGCGAACACCCGTCTACCGACGACGTATTCCATCGTCTGGTCGATTGCATCTATGAGTCCGCCATGGACGTCGCGGCCATGCCTGCCGCCTTGGATCTCTTTTCCCGCTACACCGGCACCGGCAGCCCAAGCTACCTGATATGGGACAAGCTCGCGGCGCGCGCGCGCCTCGGCGTGACCCCGCACGGCTGCTTCACGAGCGCAGGCAGCATGCCTGACAATATGCGTGCCCTGCCCGCGCACCTGACACCCGCAGGCGCGGCACGGGCATGCGCCACGATGTCCGTCGATGGCGCCACTGCCATGCTGGCCGAGCCAGAAGCAGCGGCAGCCACCTCCATCTATGACTGCAGCGGCCTCGCACAAGGCATCCGACTGTTCGACACCAGCGACGTGTGCGTGCTGATGAGCGCCACCCCCGCATCGTGCGACGCACTCGCGCATTGCCAGCAACGCGTGGCCCAGGTCATGCCCCATTGGGCGCGGGCGGCCCGCATGCAGCATCGCAATTTCGAACTGAGTGGCCTGGCATCGCTGGGCCTGGCCAGCCTCGATACGCTCGACTTCGGCGTCATGGTTCTGCAAGCCGACATGCGGGTGCGCTACGCCAATAGCTGGGCCGAAGCACTGGTCCAGGCCGATACCAATCTCGCCCTCGACAACGGCGTGCTGCGCGCCCGCGCAGAATCGATGCAATCAGTACTGGCGGGGCTGCTTGAGTCCGCAGTGCATGGCGGGCGCAATGGCACAGCCGCTGGCTCGTGGATGCACATCACCTCGGGCGGGCAACCGGTGCCCATCATCGTCATGCCGCTGGTATCGCGCCAGCCGGTGGAAGGCCCGTGGCAACTGCCGATGGCGATGATGCTGCTGGGCAACTCTGAGTCCCGATCCGTGCTCGACGCGGGCGTGCTGACCTCGTTGTTCGGTCTGTCGCGCAAGGAAAGCATCATCGCCATTCGCCTGGCTGCGGGTGAAACGCTCACGGAGATCGCCGAGCGCGAGTTCCTTTCGCCGCACACCGTGCGGGTGCATATCCGGGATACGCTGCGCAAGACCGGCACGCATCGCCAGTCGGAACTGGTGCGATTGCTGCACCTGCTGCCGGGTGTCGATCTGGAACGCGCGGGGGTGTCCTCGACGGCCCGGCCGCGCGATACGCGCCGGAGGCGCTAAGCCTCCGGGCGCATTCATCTCTCAGGCAGCGCGACGCTGAGGTTGATGGCGGCGTTCAGGCTTGCACTCGTACTTGAGTTCACGCCGCCCATCCTCGTAGGCCACTTCGAGCCTCACCGTGAAGCCCCATAGCCGCGTCACGTGCCGCACCACCTCGTCGAAATTCTGCGCCAGCGGCCTGCGGTCGTTCTGCAGGTGACGCAGCGTGAGAGAGCGGTCTCCACCAACATCCACATTCGTCACCTGGATGTTCGGCTCCATGTTCGACAGGTCGTACTGATTGGCCAGCAGATGGCGAATCTCGCGATAGCCTTCGTCGTCGTGGATGGCCGTCACGCGCAACTTCCCTTCGCGGTCGTCGTCGAGCACCGAGAACAGCTTGAGTTCGCGGATCACGCGCGGCGACAGGAACTGCAGCAGGAAGCTCTCGTCCTTGAAGTTGCGCATGGCGAAGTCGAGCGTCTGGCGCCAGTCGCTGCCCGCTATCTCGGGCGCCCAGCGTCGGTCTTCCTCGGTCGGGTTTTCGCACATGCGGCGAATGTCCTGGAACATCAGGAAACCCAGGGTGTACGGGTTCAGGCCACTGTAATACTGGCTGTGGTACGGCGGCTGATAGATGACGTTGGTATGCGCCTGCAACAGCTCGAGCATGAACGCGTCATTAACGAGCTTTTCCTCATAGAGCTGATGGATGATGGTGTAGTGCCAGAACGTGGCCCAGCCTTCGTTCATGACCTTGGTCTGGCGCTGAGGATAGAAATACTGCGCGATCTTGCGCACGATGCGCACGATTTCACGCTGCCACGGCTGCAGCTTTGGCGCGTTCTTCTCGATGAAGTAAAGCAGGTTCTCCTGCGGCTCCGGCGGGAAGGTCACCTCCAGCTCAAGTGCCTCTTCTTCCTGCCGCAGCGCGTGCGGCCGATGCTTGGGCAGTGTGCGCCACAAGTCGTTGACCTGCATCTGCAGGTAGCTCTCGCGTTCGGCCTGACGGGCCTGCTCCTCGGTGATCGACAGCTTCTTGGGCCGCTTGTAGCGGTCCACGCCGTAGTTCTGCAGCGCGTGGCAGGAATCCAGCAGCAACTCCACTTCCTGCTCGCCATAACGCTGCTCGCATTCCGCCACGTAGTTCTTGGCGAACAGCAGGTAGTCGATGATGGCGTCCGCGTTGGTCCAGGTGCGGAACAGGTAGTTGCCCTTGAAAAACGAATTGTGGCCATAGCAGGCGTGCGCGATGGTCAGCGCCTGCATCGGCATCGTGTTCTCCTCCATCAGGTACGCGATGCATGGATTGGAGTTGATCACGATTTCGTAGGCCAGCCCCATGTACCCGCGCTGGTATCCGCGTTCCGAGGCCAGGAAGTGCTTGCCGTACGACCAATGGTTGTAGCCGACCGGCAGACCTGACGATGCATAGGCATCCAGCATCTGCTCGGCGGTGATGATCTCGATCTGGTTCGGGTAAGTGTCGAGGCCGAAATCTCCGGCAATGCGGGCGATCTCGCGGTCGTAGCGCTGGATGAGCTCGAAAGTCCACTCCGAGCCCGTCGATAGATAGGCCATAGGCTTCCCCAGTATTCCCGGCGACGTTACCGGTCAGCTACCTGCCGGGCCACGCGGCCCGCTTCTGAAAGAGGTCGTGCAACACGGGATAGATCTCGTCGGCACCGATGATCCGCTGCATCGCGAAGTGCTCGAACTCGCCCTTCACCGTGAGGTACTCCTCCCAGAGATTCTGCGGTTCTTCCGAAGCCACCTCCACGTAGGCGTAATACTGCACAAGCGGCAGGATCGACTCGCGCAACAGGCGCCCGCAAAGCTCCGAATCGCCGGCCCAGTTGTCACCATCGGACGCCTGGGCGCAGTAGATGTTCCATTGGCTCGGCGGATAGCGGTCGTGAATCACCTCGACCATCAGCTTGAGCGCGCTCGAGACCACGGTACCACCGGACTCACGCGAATGGAAGAAGTCCTCCTCGTCGACTTCCTTGGCCACCGTGTGATGGCGGATGAACTCCACGTCGATGCGCTCGTAGTTCCGCTTCAGGAACAGGTAGAGCAGCATGAAGAAGCGCTTGGCCAGATCCTTGCGGCTTTCATCCATCGACCCCGACACGTCCATCAGACAGAACATCACCGCCTGCGCCTGCGGACGCTTCTTGAGCACGCGGTTGTTGTAGCGCAGATCCAGCTTTTCGATGAACGGCACCCGATCCACCTGGGCGCGCAGATGGCGCATCTTCTCCATCAGCGCCTCGGCCTTCTCGGAGTACGGATCCTTCTCGACTTCGTCGTTGTATTCGAGCTCGAGTTCGCGCAGGCGCTTGAGATAGGGGCTCGACAAGGCAATGCGCCGCCCGAGCGAGCTGCGCATCGTGCGCAGGATCGAAAGATTCGATGGTGTGCCGTCGATCGAGAAGCCGGCGCGCACCTTGCGCACTTCGGCGATCTTGGCGAGGTGACGCTTGGCCAGGTCTGGCAGCGCCATGTCCTCGAAGAAGAAGTTCAGGAAATCCTCGCGCGACAGCGTGAAGACGAAGTCGTCCTCGCCCTCGCCACTATCGCTGGCGCGAGACCCACCACCACCGCCACCCTGTTGCTGGCGGTCGAAGCTGTCGCCCCTGACGAACTTCTTGTTGCCCGGGTGAATCCACTCGCGCCGGCCACCCTGGCCGTGATGAAAAATCGGCTCGGAGATGTCCTTGACCGGAATGGACACCTGCCCGCTCTGTTCGATGTCCATGATCTTCCGACCGGACACCGCCTTCGCCACCGCTTGCCTGATCTGCTCGCGGTAGCGTTTGATGAAGCGTTGCTGATTGACGGCGCTCTTGTTGCCGCCGTTCTCCCGCCGATCGATGACCGTAGCCATAAGCCGCTCGCCCGTCTTGTTGAGACGCCAAACCAGAGCGTCAGGATCGGGAGCCGCCCAGGTGTCTCGGCGGCTCCGGGGACCGCGTCCGGTGGACTACGACGACTTCCTGACGCGCAGATACCACTCCACCAAAAGTCGAACCTGCTTGGGTGTGTATCCTTTCTCGACCATGCGGTTGATGAAGTTTTCGTGCTTGTCCTGATCTTCCCGCGACGATTTGGCATTGAACGAGATCACCGGCAGCAGATCCTCGGTAGTGGAGAACATGCGCTTTTCGATCACCATCCGCAGCTTTTCATAGCTGGTCCAGACCGGGTTCTTGCCACCATTGTTGGCACGCGCCCGCAGCACGAAGTTGACGATCTCGTTACGGAAGTCCTTCGGGTTCGAGATACCCGCCGGTTTTTCCACCTTCTCGAGTTCGTCGTTCAGCGCGTTGCGATCCAGGATCTCACCGGTATTGGGGTCGCGATACTCCTGGTCCTGTATCCACAGATCGGCGAACACCACGTAGCGATCGAAGATGTTCTGCCCGTACTCGGAATACGACTCCAGGTAAGCGGTCTGGATCTCCTTGCCGATGAACTCCACGTACGGCGTGGTCAGATACTCCTTGATATACGACATCAGCTTGGCTTCCTGCTCCGGCGGGAACTGCTCGCGCTCGATCTGCTGTTCGAGCACATAGAGCAGATGCACCGGATTGGCAGCCACTTCGGTGTTGTCGAAGTTGAACACCTTGGAAAGCACCTTGAACGCGAAACGCGTGGATAACCCGTTCATGCCTTCGTCGATGCCGGCATAGTCGCGATACTCCTGGTACGACTTGGCCTTCGGATCCACGTCCTTCAGGCTCTCGCCGTCGTAGACGCGCATCTTCGAGAAGATGTTCGAGTTCTCCGGCTCCTTGATCCGCGTGAGCACCGCGAACTGCGCCATCATCTTCAGCGTGTTCGGCGAGCACGGCGCGGCCGAGAGCGAACTGCTGCGCAGCAGCTTGTCGTAGATCTTTACCTCGTCGGAGACACGCAGGCAGTACGGCACCTTGACGATATAGATCCGGTCCAGGAAGGCCTCGTTGTTCTTGTCGGCCTTGAAGGTGGTCCATTCCGCTTCGTTCGAGTGCGCGAGGATGACGCCATCGAACGGAATCGCGCCGAAGCCCTCGGTACCCTTGTAGTTGCCTTCCTGCGTGGCGGTCAGCAACGGGTGCAGCACCTTGATCGGCGCCTTGAACATTTCCACGAACTCGAGCAGACCGCGGTTGGCCAGGCAAAGGCCACCGGAATACGAATAGGCATCCGGGTCATCCTGCGGAAAATCTTCGAGCTTGCGGATATCGACCTTGCCCACCAGCGACGAGATGTCCTGGTTGTTTTCATCGCCCGGCTCGGTCTTGGAAATCGCGATCTGCGCCAGCACCGACGGGCGCAGCTTCACCACGCGGAACTTGGTGATGTCGCCATTGAATTCGTTCAGTCGTTTGACTGCCCACGGCGACGGAATGGTATTCAGGTAGCGGACCGGAATGCCATAGTCTTCCTCCATGATCTTGCCGTCCTCATCAGCTGAAAACAGCCCGAGCGGCGATTCATGGATCGGTGAGCCCTTCAGCGCGTAGATGGGGATCTCTTCCATCAGCGCCTTGAGTTTCTCGGCGAGCGACGACTTGCCGCCTCCGGGTGGCCCGAGCAGATACAGGATCTGCTTGCGTTCTTCCAGGCCCTGCGCTGCGTGCTTGAAGAACGAGACGATCTGTTCGATCGTGTCCTCCATGCCATAGAAGTCGCGGAACGCCGGGTAGACCCGTATGACCTTGTTGAAGAAAAGCCGGGACAGACGCGGATCGTGGTGGGTGTCCACCAGCTCGGGCTGTCCGATTGCGGAGAGCATTCGCTCGGCAGCGGTCGCGTAGGCAGTAGGATCCTTCTTGCAGATCTCCAGGTATTCCTGGATGCTGTATTCCTCTTCCTTGCGTGCCTCGAAGCGTGTGGCGTAGTGGCCAAAAATGTCCATACCTCACTCCCGTCTGAGAAACACTCCGAGGCGAAGGCAGTGCTGCTCCCCCCGAAAGACTTCGCGGCAATCTTGCCTTCCACCACCCCGGCATGGCGGAGCTGCCATGTTGCGAAATCTTTACTTCATCATAGTCAAATAACGGCGAACGTGGACCGTGAGTTGACGATAGATATCGTCTGTCCGGTGATGGCGTTGTACGTCATCGTCATGCTCACTATTACCGGACACCTCGTCGTCCTATTCCGCAGCGACGGGCCATTGACCATGCTTGTGACACACCTTACACCTTTCCCGCACTATGTGCACGACGCGGTGTGTAACTCGCCCACCCAATATCGTTACGACCAATACCTTCGCGCAACGCGTTCGGCATCGACACAACAATGCCTTCGCACGCCTTCGTGCAACGCGCCCATCGCGCGCGTCAGACACATCGCGAGCAATGATTGCGCGCACAGCAAGACCATGTCCACGCGGCCAGCAGGGTCACGATCATCGCCGCCTCGCAACGCGTTGACGACTATCGCTGCGACATACCGCTGCGTCTTTCGTTCAACGTTTTCCGCATTAGCACTTTCGAATGATGAGTGCTAACCGACGCCGGCAAGAGACGTGCGACATATCGGCGCATCGCGCGTATGCACCTGTTCAGTGTTTTCGCTATCACCAGCAGCAATCGTCACGCACTTCCCAAGTGCGCGCGCCCTGACGCCGGCATTAACGATGAAGGAGTGAGCAGAATGCGTGCCACATCGGGCACGCATGTATGGACGCGTCGCGCTGCAATGCAGCATCGACGGAAAGCGGAAGGCTGGCCGGCCCCGGGATCAGCCTGAATTCGATCCGGGCCGGCCTCGGGACTCGGTCAGATCGGGTCCCAGTTGATGACGTCGGGCGAGCGGTCGAGCTTGAAGAAGCTGCCGCGCATCGCGGGCATGGCGATCTCCGCGACGGTCTCCGGCGTCCAGCCTTCGCCGGTATGGACCGAGCGCACCGGGCGCGACTGGCTCATCAGCATGATTTCGTTGGCACGCACCGCGAAGATCTGGGCGTTCACGTCCTTGGCCGCGTCGCTGGCCAGGAACACGGCCACCGGAGCGATCTTGCCGGCTTCCATCTTCTGCAGGCGGGCCACGCGCTCCTTCTCCGCAGGCGTCTCGGCCGGGATCGAGCTGGTCATGCGGCTCCAGGCGAACGGCGCGATGCAGTTCGAACGCACATTGAAACGGGCCATGTCCAGCGCGATTGATTTGGACAGCGCGGCGATGCCCAGCTTGGCCGCGGAGTAGTTGGCCTGCCCCAGGTTGCCGATCAGCCCCGACGTCGACGTCATGTTGACGTAGGCGCCGCTCTCCTGATCCTTGAAATAGTTGGCTGCCGCACGGCTGACGAAGAAGGTGCCGTGCAGGTGCACGTCGATCACCGAGCGCCATTCTTCCTCGTTCATCTTGAAGAACATGCGATCGCGCAGGTTGCCGGCGTTGTTGACCACGGCGTCGATGCGGCCGAAGGTGTCGAGCGCGCATTGCACGATGGCGTTGCCGCCAGCCCAGGTCGAAACGGAATCGGTATTGGCCACGGCCTGGCCGCCGGCCGCGCGGATTTCCTCGACCACGCGCTGCGCGGGGCCGGCATCGCCGCCTTCGCCGGTCATCGACACGCCCAGGTCATTGACCACCACACGCGCACCGGCCGCCGCCATGCCCAGGGCGATGCCTCGTCCGATGCCGCCACCGGCGCCCGTTACCACCACTACCTTGCCTTCCATCATTCCGCTCATCGTATCCTCCATTGGCTTGCTGTCTGCACGGACAGGGAAGCCTGCCCGTTTTATTGCAGAGCTGGATACGATAAATTGGCGGCCGAAACTTTGGAATTCATGAATCACAAAAGTGGGCTTCGTGCCCGCCGAAGCCATGCACTACGACCTGACCGATTTGCGGCTGTTTCTGAACGTGGGAGAAACAGAGAACATCACACGCGCGGCCGAGCGCAGCTTTCTCTCGCTGCCCGCAGCCAGCGCCCGCATCAAGCAGCTTGAAGAGGCGTTTCAGACCCAGTTGCTGATCCGCCAGGTGAAAGGCGTGCGCCTCACTCCGGCGGGCGACGCCCTGCTGCGCCACGCGCGCGAGGTGTTCCGGGAACTCGAATGCCTGCATTCGGACCTGCGCCCCTATGCCAAGGGTGTCAAGGGCCGCGTGCGCCTGCTGGCCAACACCACGGCCACCAACTCGTTCCTGGCCCACGCGCTGTCGCGCTTCCTGTCGGAGAACCCGGACGTCGACATCGAGCTGGAGGAGCACCTCTCGGCCGACATCGTCTCGGCCATCGGCAACGGGGCGGCGGACCTCGGCATCGTCGCGGGAGAAGTCGCCACCGCCGACCTGGACACGATGCAGCTTTGCAGCGACGAGTTGATCGTGATCGCCCCTGTCAACCATCCGCTGCCAGCCTTCAAGACACTGCGGTTCGCCGAACTGCTCGATAGTTGCCGCTTTGTGGGGCTGAATCAGTCGTCGGCGATCCAGTCATTCCTGGACCGCATCGCCAGCGGCATGGGCAAACGGATCAGCCTGCGCATCCAGGTGGGCAGCTTCGACGCGGTGTGCCGCATGGTGGAAGCCGGCGCCGGCATCGCCATCGTGCCGAACAGTTGCGCGCGGCGCTACGCCAGCCGCAAGGTACTGCGTTTCATCCGGCTGGAAGACGACTGGGCGCGGCGCGAGCTGCAACTCGTGCGCCGGCCGGGACGGGAACTGCCCCAGTTCGCGGAAACGCTGATCCAGTATCTGGTGGATGCGGCCCGGGAGCCGGTGTAGGTGTTTTCCCCCTCTCCCGCCGTGCGGGCGAGGGGACAAAACAATTGGCGCTACCCGCCTCAGTCCGCCTCAGTCCGCCTTCACGCCAGCGGCCTTGATGATCGGCGACCACTTGTCGATCTCCGAGGCCAGCCACGTGCGCAGCCCTTCCGGCGTCTGCTTGTCCTCGGGCACGATCACCGCGCCCAGATCCTGCATACGCGCCGCAACGGCCGGGTCCTTCAGCGCCGCGCGCAACGCGCCGTTGAGCTTGTTGATCACGGCAGGCGGCGTGCCCTTGGGCGCGTAGATCCCGTGCCAGACCTTGACCTCGAAGCCCTTCAGGCCGCCTTCGCGCAGCGTCGGCGCGTTCGGCAGCGCGGGAATGCGCTCAGCCGTGGTCACGCCGTACAGCTTGACCTTGTCGGCCTTGATATGGGTAAGCGTCTGCGTGGTCTGGTCGCACAGCACATCCACCTGACCACCCAGCAGCGCAGTCATCGCCGGCGCGGTGCCCTGGTATGGAATCGTCTGCACATCCACGCCGATCGCCTTCTGGAACAGCATCCCGCACAGCTGCGACACCGCGCCAAGGCCCGCATTGGCCAGGTTCACCTTGTTCTGGTTCTTCTGGATGTAGGTCACCAGCTCGGGCAGGTTGTTGGGCGGCAGGTCGTGGCGTCCCAGCAGCGTCATCGGCACATCCGCCACCTGGCCCACGAAGCTGAAGTCGGTCAGCGGCTTGTACGGCAGCTTCGAGTAGAGCGCCGGCGCGGTGGCCATGCCGTTATGGTGAATCAGGATCGTGTAGCCGTCCGGCGCGGCCTTGGCCACGTACGCGGCGGACACCGTGCCGCCGGCACCCAGACGGTTCTCCACCACCACGCTCTGGCCCAGCGTCTTGGACATCGCCGCCGCCACCGAGCGCGCCACGACATCAGTCGGGCCACCTGCCGCGAACGGCACGACCATCACGATGGGCTTGGACGGGTAGGCATCGTTCGCGCGGCCCTGGCCGGGAACGGCCACCGCCACGGCTGCTAGCGCGAGTGCCGCCCACGTCATGCCTCGCCACTTGCTGGTACCGATCGCTGGCAACTGCGGGAATGAGGTCATACGCTGTCTCCTGAATGCGCGTGTCATACGCGTCTGGTTTCTGGGATTCGAGTAGCGCGCAGGGTGAATCCACTGACCCGGCGGCACAATTCGGCATTGCCGAAGGGGGGGCGAGGGCATGAAAAAGTCGCGGGATAACCCGCATCCGCGCCAGTCCGCGCCCCCCGTCACACCCCTGGGACATCCCTAAGCCGGAACCGAAGCCGCGCTTCCGCAAATGCGAATGTCACTGCTCCGACCGGTCGGGAATAATGCGCCTACTCGATACTGACGGACATTGCCATGCATGCTGCACAGGACCAAGACCTGATTTACCCGGAAATCCGCGAGGCCGTACGTGACCTCTGCAAGCAATTCGATTCGGCCTATTGGCAACGCATCGAGGAACACAGCGCATTTCCGGAGGAGTTCGTCCAGGCGCTGACCCACGCCGGCTGGCTGTCCGCGCTGATTCCCGAGGCATACGGTGGCTCCGGCCTGCCGCTGACCGCGGCCTCCGTGATCATGGAGGAGATCAACCGCAACGGCGGCAACTCGGGGGCGTGCCACGGTCAGATGTACGTGATGGGCTGCCTGCTGCGCCACGGCTCCGACGCGCAGAAGCAGCGCTGGCTGCCCGGCATCGCCTCGGGCGAGTTGCGCATGCAGTCGATGGCCGTGACCGAACCGACCACCGGCACCGATACCACCAAGCTCAAGACCACGGCCGTGCGGCGCGGCGACAAGTACGTGATCAACGGCCAGAAGGTCTGGATCTCGCGCGTCCAGCATTCCGACCTGATGCTGCTGCTGGCGCGCACCACGCCGCTGGACCAGGTGAAGAAGAAGTCCGAAGGTCTGTCGGTGTTCGTCGTCGACCTGCGCGAAGCGATTGGCAACGGCCTGACGGTCCAGCCGATCCGCAACATGGTCAACCACGAAACCAATGAGCTGTTCTTCGACAACCTCGAAATCCCGGCCGAAAACCTGATTGGCGAGGAAGGCAAGGGACTCAAGTACATCCTCGACGGCCTGAACGCCGAACGTATCCTGATCGCCGCCGAATGCATCGGCGATGGCTACTGGTTCGTCGAACGCGCCAGCAGCTACGCCCGCGAGCGGATCGTGTTCGATCGCCCGATTGGCCAGAACCAGGGCGTGCAGTTCCCGATCGCGCGTTCATTCGTCAATGTGGAAGCCGCCAGCCTGATGCGTTACAAGGCCGCCCAGTTGTTCGATGCAGGCAAGCCCTGCGGCAAGGAAGCCAACATGGCGAAGCTGCTGGCCGCCGACGCTTCGTGGGAAGCGGCCAACGTCTGCCTGCAGACGCACGGTGGATTCGGCTTTGCCGCCGAGTACGACATCGAGCGCAAGTTCCGTGAAACGCGCCTGTACCAGGTGGCGCCGATCTCGACCAACCTGATCCTGTCGTTCGTCGCCGAACACGTTCTCGAACTGCCCCGCTCGTTCTGATACCCACCATGTCCGACATCGATACCCGCTATCCGACCCGCCAGCTCTGCGAGTTTCTCGCGCGGTTCACGCTCGCCGATGTGCCGTCGCCCGTCATCGAGCGCACCAAGGATCTGTTCCTCGACTGGATCGCATCGGCCATCGCCGGCAAGGACGCGCCCGCTGTGCGACGCATCCAGGAGTTCGCCGCCGCGATGGGCCCGGCCACCGGCCAGGCCGAGGTCTTCGTCGACCGCCGTCGCACATCGCCCTATTTCGCCGCGCTGATCAACGGCGCCTCGTCACACGTGGTCGAGCAGGATGACGTCCACAACGGCTCGGTGCTCCACCCCGCCGCGGTGGTGTTCCCGGCCGTAGTTGCCGCCGCGCAGGCGGAAGGCAAAACCGGCGCGGAAGTGCTGCTGGCCTCGATCGCCGGCTACGAAGCAGGCATCCGCATCGGCGAGTTCATGGGCCGCTCGCACTACCGCGTGTTCCACACCACCGGCACCGTCGGCACGCTGGCCGCTGCGGCGGCAGTAGCCAAGCTGTACGGACTCGATGCCGAAGGTATCAACCAGGCACTGGGTTCCGCGGGCACACAGGCCGCTGGCCTGTGGGAATTCCTGCGCGACGCCGCGGATTCGAAGCAACTGCACACGGCCAAGGCCGCCGCCGATGGCCTGCAGTCCGCCTGGCTGGCACGCGCGGGTTTCACCGGCGCGCGCCAGATCCTGGAAGGCGCGCAGGGCATGGCAGCGGGGATGTCCAGCGACGCCAATCCGGCGGCGCTGACTGATGGCCTCGGCACGCGCTGGGCCACGGCGGAAACGTCGTTCAAGTTCTTCGCCTCGTGCCGCCACACGCATCCGGCCGCGGACGCGCTGAAGGCGCTGATGCTGCGCGAAGGACTGCAAGCCGACCAGATCGCCGCCGTCACGGCGCACGTCCATCAGGGCGCGATCGACGTGCTTGGCCCGGTGGTCAACCCGGCAACGATCCATCAGGCCAAGTTCTCGATGGGCACGGTGCTCGGCCTGGTCGCCGTGCACGCCCATGCCGGCCTGGGCGAGTTCGAGCAGCATTCGCTGAAGGATGCGCAGGTCTCGGCGTTCCGCGACAAGGTCACGATGGAACTCGACGAGGAAATCAACACCGCCTATCCGCGCCAGTGGATCGGCCGCGTGACGGTGCGCACCACTGACGGCCGTACGCTGCAGGCGCGTGTCGACGTGCCCAAGGGTGACCCCGACAACACGCTGTCGCGTCCCGAACTCGAGGCGAAGGCCATCCAGCTCGGCGCGTTCCGCCACGGCGCGACCGAAGCCGAGATGCGCGCGATCATTGCGCGCGTCTGGCAGCTCGACCGCGAAGCCAACGTCAACGACTGGCTGCCCGCCGCCCGCTGATTACCACGAGAGCCTGCGAGATCCACATGACCACCCCTACCCTCGAAGAACTGCGCGAGTGGATCGGCCGCACCGAATCCCGCACCGAAACGCTCGCCGCGGAACCGGTGCAAGGGCTGGCGGCCACCTTCGACCTGGATGGTGACGCGCTCGTCAGCCAGCCGCTGCCACCGCTGTGGCACTGGCTCTATTTCCTGCCGCGCGCGCCGCAGCACGAAATCGGCGTGGACGGACATCCCGCGCTTGGCGGCTTCCTCCCGCCGGTACCGTTGCCGCGCCGCATGTGGGCCGGTAGCGAAGTGACGTTCAAACGCGGCCTGCGCGTGGGCGAAACCGTGACGAAGACATCGACCATCACCGATGTCCAGCACAAGTCTGGCCGCACCGGCGAACTCTGGTTCGTGACCGTCGATCACGAGTTCAGCGTCAACGGCGAAACCGCGCTGAACGAGCGTCATGACATCGTCTATCGCGCCATGCCCGAGCGCGGCCAGCCGCAACCGCCGCGTCCGCGACTGGCGCACACCGCGCAGTTCGGCCGGTCACTCAAGGCCGATCCGGTGCTGCTGTTCCGCTACTCGGCACTCACGTTCAACGGCCACCGCATTCACTACGATCTCGACTACGTGCGCGACGTGGAGGGCTACCCGGGCCTGATCGTGCATGGACCAATGCAGGCGATGCTGATGCTTGAACTGCTGCGGCACGAGCGCCCCGACGCGCGCGTGAAGCGCTTCGGCTTCCGCGGGCTTGCGCCGCTGTTCCATCTGGACACGGTCACCGTCGGTGGCATGGACGATGCGGAGACACCCGGGAAGGTGATTCTGTGGACCGGCGACGATGCCGGCGGCCAGGCAATGGCTGGCTGGGCGGAAGTGGAAGGTTGAAGGAAGGTTAGCGTCCCTCTCCCGCCACGCGGGAGAGGGACGCCGTCAATCTGCGAGGAATGCCCCTCAGATCACCAGCTCGATCAGGAACGGGCCCTTGCGCTGGTTGGCCATGCGGAACAGGTCGGCGAACGTCTCCATGTTCTCCGCACGCGCAGCTTCCACGCCCATACCGTTGGCCATCTTGACCCAGTCCAGATCCGGATTGCCGAGGTCGAGCATATCCAGCGCAGTCTTGCCAGGATTGGCACCCACACCAGCCAGCTCGCCCAGCAGGATCGCGTACTTGCGATTGGCCAGCAGCACGATCGTCACGTCAAGCTTTTCACGCGCCATGGTCCACAGCGACTGCAGCGTGTACATGCCCGATCCATCGGCCTGCAACGCCACCACGCGGCGGTCCGGTGCCGCGATTGCAGCGCCCGTGGCCAGCGGCAGGCCAGCGCCGATGGCGCCGCCGGTCAGTTGCAGCCAGTCGTGCGGCGCGGCATGGACCGTGCCGGGATAGAACGCGCGGCCGAAGCTCACACTCTCTTCCACTACTACGGCCTGTTCTGGCAACAGCGCGGTCAGCGTCTGCGCCACCGCCTCGGATGTCACCGCACCCTTTGCCGGCTCCGCCGTGATATGGGCCGAGGCCGGCAGCGGAGCATTACGCGCGCCCAGTTCGTCCGACAGGCGGGCCAATGCCTCGCCCAGATCCTCTTCGGGCCGGGCCAGCACGTGGATGACGGCATCCTCGGGGTACGGACGCGGCGACTTGCCCGGATAGGCGAAGAACGTGACCGGTGCGGGCGCGCCGACCAGGATCACATTGCGGATACCCGCCAGCTTCTGGCGTGCCACGTCACCGGAGTACGGAATACGGTCAACAGCCAGATGGCCACGTCCACGTGTCACGCGCGAATTCGACATCGGCGTGATCAGCCGCGCGTCGGTGGCGGCGGCAATCCGGTGCGCATCAGCCAGAGCGCCAGCGCGCAAGGCGTTGCCCGCCAGCACGATCAACGTGGGCTGGCCGCTGCGCAGCACGCGCGCGGCGTTCTGCACGACATCGGGCGACACCTTCGGCACGGCCAGCGCCGGCAGCGGCGCGGCCACCTTGCCACCCGCATCCCAGCAAACATCCGATGGCAAGATCAGGCTTGCCACGCCACCCGGTGCGGAAGTCGCGGCCTGCACCGCCGCGGCGGCATCGGCACCAACCGACGCCGCATGGGTAGCGGTGCGCGTCCAGACCGAAACCGGGCGCGCCCAACCTTCGGTATCCGCGGTCAGCGGCGCGTCGAGCGGGCGGTGATACGTGGCCTGATCGCCGATGATATTGATGATCGGCGTCTGCGCGCGGCGCGCGTTGTGCAGGTTGGCCAGGCCATTGGCCAGCCCCGGGCCGCAGTGCAGCAGCGTGGCGGCCGGCTTGTCGGCCATGCGCGCGTAGCCATCGGCTGCGCCAGTGACCACGCCTTCGAACAGGCCCAGCACGCATTTCATGCCGGGAATCCGGTCCAGCGCCGCCACGAAATGCATTTCGCTGGTGCCGGGGTTGGCGAAGCAGGTATCGACGCCGCAAGCCAGCAGCGTCTTCACCAGGCTTTCCGCGCCATTCATCGTGTCTTGAGTCTCCATTGCAGGTTCCGTATTGGGTGGGTGTTGTCAGGAATGGGGGGCGAGCAGATCGAAATCCAGGCAGACATACTCGGTCGGGAATTCGATCCGCGCGTAATAGACGATCACGTCGTCGACGCAGGCAAAACGCCGCAGTTCGGCCACGGGGGCGCCCACGGCAAGTTCGAGCGCGCTGGCGGATTCGGCACCGGCCGGAACGATCGACAGCCGCTGCCGCGCGGCATTGACCTTGAGGCCGGGAAATCGGTCGAGCACCGGCACCGACGCGCCGTGGCGGAAGGCCTCGGGGTCGCGCGCGAAGACATCGGCGGCGATATAGACCTCGCCCACGGCGAACGGCCTTCCATCGGTGCGATGAGCGCGGTGCAGGAAATGGTAGGCATCGGCGCGACGGCCGTCGCAGGGCATGCCCAGGTCATCAGGCAGCGGCACATCGGCGGTGGATTCGACGATGGCCTCCGTGGACAGCTTGTCGCCCACGGCCACGGCCTGGTTCCAGTTGATCGGCAACGCCATTCGCCGGCATTCACGGCCGCCCGCCTTGACGAACGTCCCCCGGCCACGCGAGCGCTCGACCAGCCCTTCCTCGTCCAGGCGGGAAAGGGCGTTGTGCATGGTCATGCGCGCCACGCCGTACTGACGGCAGAGCGCTTCGAGGGAAGGAATCTGTTCACCTGGCCGCCACGCGCCGCTTTCGATCTGTCGTCGAAAGATCGTGGCCAGCTGTAGATAGACAGGTTCGCGGCTGCGAGAGAGGAGGTCGTTGGCGTCCGGCATACGAAACGCGCCGGCATTCAGCCGGCGCGCCAAGTCGATATCGGACTCTATTAAAAGTCTAGGTAGCTAGACTACTAGGGTTTACCACGATCAGATTCTTCCATACGCGATCATGCAGCGACAGCTGCGGCAACAGGAAGTTGGGGATCGTTGCCGGCGGGGACCGCGTCGGCACGCAGCCAGTCCGCCACCGTCGCGCGCACCGCTTCGGCAAATGCCTGCTTGCGGCGCCAGGCCGACCGCTTCTTGGAAGGAATCTCCGCAATATCGCGTTGTGGCTGGCAGATCGGCACATCGACGTTGCCATCCGCAAGCGACGTGCCGTGGTACTCGGCCCAAAAGCCTTCGTAGTCCGCCAGGATTTCACGCGGCGTGTTGCGCTGCCGGCTGACGTGATTGGCGCGGGACACCCCCACCACACGCCGGGCGCCAACGTGTGCGGCGAACGCCAGCAACGCCTCCATCACGACATCCTTGGGCCGCAGGCCTTCGCTGGCCTTGGTGGCAAGGCGAATCCATTCGCGGCTCTGCTCGCCCATCGGCCCCTGCAGGCCGCCGACATAGATTTCCGGACCGTGGTCGCCACGCCTGAGATAGAAGCTCAGCTGCGTCAGGCAAACCCCGGTCTCGATATCGGTCCAGTAGAAAGCCAGCTCGCCTTCCTTGGGATTCGGGCCGGAATCGGCCAGACGAAGCTCGTAGCGCCCATCCTCGGACATCCACCGGAGTCCGCCGGACAGATAGATTCGATCGCAGACGCAAACGGGCAGTGCGGCTTCGGCCAGCACGTAGTGGTCCACCACCAACCTCGCCCGGTCACCAAAGCCCAGACCCAGCGCGCCAAGCGGCCGGAATGGCTTCTCCAGCATCAACGGCCGCGCCACCACCACCCGCTGCAGCAGCGGCGACGACGCTGCGGCGCGCAGCCACGACCGGGCCGAACCGGCCCGCACGGCCGACAGCGCAATCAGCTTGGCACGCCGCGTCAGCCACTTGCGGCTGCCCGCCGGATAACAGAAGGCAGATATCGACGCCACGGAGGCGAGATATCGCAGGTAATACGCCGGATAAAGGTCAACAAGCCCCCCCGCACGGGCGTGGACGAGCCCCTGCAAGTACGACACTGGTTCATGCACGACTGACTGCTCCCCTTGTATGGCACACACCGCCCTGGCTCGGGCTTGGCGTGCGCGGATTCAACCCTGGCCTCATGCGATACATGCGCTGAGGCTTTCGAGCCGGCCCGTCTCATTGAAATGTGATGTGGGGAACGCAGGCCTGGTCTCGTAATATTTCGTAACGTCTTGAAATATTATCGGTTGACCTCGTTACAAGATAGAGACGATTTCCCTAAGAAAGGAGGGTGAGAAGGTTCGGCCGACTCTTTTTTTCACGGCCACTTGCGAAACAGCCGCCGCCCGGCCATTCGCTCATTCGCTAGCCCCGGGCAGGCTTCCCCGCCCCCCGCGCACTTGCCAGGGCCGCCGCATGCTCCATCAGAAAATCCACGAACACCCGGACCCGCGACGGCAGCAGGCGCCCGTGCGGGTACATCAGACTGACCGGCCGTGACCGGCCGGCAAATGGCTGCAGGACCTCGACCAGCGTGCCGTCGACCAAGTCCCGTTCGACGATAAAGCGGTAGGTTTGGAACAGACCGGCACCGGACTTGGCCAGGGTGACGCCGGCAAGCACGTCCTCGGAGCACAGATAATGGCTTTCCGTGGCCAGCACCTCCCGTTCACGGCCGCCATCCATGAACAGCCACGCAATCGGCCGGCCACTGCTGGGCAGATCGAACTGAATGCACTCGTGCCGCTGCAGATCCTCGAGCGCCTGCGGCCGTCCGGCCCGCTTCAGATACCCAGGGCTTGCCACCACCACCAGTTCCGCATCTTCCAGATGCCGCGAGACCATTGTCGAATCCGGCTGCGCGCGGAACCGGATCGCCACGTCGAAGTTCTCCTCGTGGAAATCGATATTGCGGTTGCCGATCTGGATCTCGAACCTGAGGAGAGGGAACCGCTCGCGCAAGACGGGCAGCAAGGGCAGCAGCCGGTAGTGCCCGTAAGTCGTCGGCGCGCTGATACGCAGGGTGCCCGAAGGCTGAACCTGCTCGCCCGTGACTTTGCGCTCGGCCTCGATCAACTGGTTGAGCGCGCCACGACATTGCTCAAAGTAGCTCCTGCCGCCCTCGGTCAGCCGGATGCTGCGCGTGGACCGCACAAAGAGGCGCACGCCCAGGCGCTTCTCCAGCCGCGAGATCGAGCGGCTTACGGCCGCCGGCGTGACCCCGGCGGTGTTGGCTGCGGCGGTGAAGCTCCCCGCTTCGGCCGCGAGGCAAAACAGTTCGATGCTGCCGAGCAGGACGTCGTCGAAGTGCCTGTGCATATTTATTACCTCATGTAACAGGACAAGTGTACACAACCCCGTTTTTTGCTCTCTGATACCGGAATAGAGTGTGTTCAACCGGAGGCGGCACTGCAAACGCGACGCCGGTCCGCGTCACCTATCTCTCTGGAGCACATCATGAGCAACACACATCCCACCGTCATCATCACTGGCGCCACCAGCGGCATCGGCCTGGGTCTGGCCGGGGCCTTTCTGAAGGACGGGTACAACGTGGTCGGCACCGGCCGCTCGCAGGAACGCCTGCAAGCCACGGCCGCGCAGTTGGGCGCCGGCGAACGCTTCGTTGGCGTGGCTGGCGACGTCGCGCTCCCGGACACAGCACGCGAAGTCTTCGCGCAGGCCGTTGCGCGCTTCGGTCATGTCGACGTGCTGGTCAACAACGCCGGCATCTTCTCCGCCAAGCCTTTCGTGCAGTTCACGCCCGAGGAAATCGAGCTACAGATCGCGACGAACCTGAAGGGCACGCTGTATCCCTCGCAGGAAGCCGCGCGGCATATGAGCGAGCGCCGGCAAGGCAAGATCATCAACATCACCGCATCGATCGCGCTGCAGCCGCACGCCGGCGTGCCGGCACTGCTGGCCGTGGCACTCAAGGGCGGTCTCAATCAGGCCACCCGGGCCCTGGCGCTGGAACTGGCGCCGTTCGGCGTCACCGTGAATGCGGTCGCGCCCGGCGTGACGGACACCCCGATGCACGCAGCGGAAAGTCACGACGCGCTGGGTCGCCTGCATCCACTGGGCCGCATCGCCCGCATCGACGAGATCAACGCCGCCGTGCTCTACCTCGCCAAGGCGGACTTCGTATCCGGCACCGTGCTGGCAGTAGACGGCGGCTACAGCGCCGGCCGCTGAATGGTCTTGTGCCGCCGTCGCCGCGCCCCTTGCGAGCGACGGAGGCCCCTGCCCCAACCGTCATCGCCCCGTGATCAACACCGGAGCCAGCTCATGATCAATGCCAACGCGTTCGATACCCTCGCGCAGCAACGGCTCGCGGCGCGCAGCCTGATGCTGCCCGATCCGCCCAGGCCTTTGGGCAACTACACCGCCGTCAGCCAGGCAGGCAATCTGCTCTTTATTTCTGGACAATTGCCGCTGGCCGACGGCAAGGTCGTCTGGCAGGGGCAGGTCGGCAGGGACCTGACCCTGGAAGAAGGCCGGCAAGCCGCCGTGCTGGCCGCGCTCAACGTACTGGCCCAGATCCACGCGTACCTGGGTGGCTTCGACCGCCTGGATCACATCGTGCGGGTGGAGGGCCATGTCGCCAGCGCGGAAGGCTGGCTGCAGCAGCCGGCGGTCATAGATGGCGCCTCCGATCTGCTCGTGGATGTGCTGGGCGCAAGGGCTGGCCATGCGCGGACGATCTCCTCGCATTTCCAGCAGCCCGGCAATGCGGCGGTCATCCTCGTGGTGATCGCCCAGATCCGCACCCAATGAAAAAGGGCCGGCAAACGCCGGCCCCGGGGCAGTACTGCAGTCTCCGAAAAACCTAGTGGGGGACGGAATCGAGGCCCGTCTCCTTCACAACCGTCTGGGCGGCCGGCGCAGCCATGTAGTCGAGCAATGCCTTTGCCAGCGCGGGGTGTGCAGCGTTGACAGGAATCCCGCCGGCGAAACGCGTGATCGACTGCACGTCCTCGGGGATGCGTCCGGCGAAACTCACACCAGACACCGGCAACAGCTCGCTCACCTGCTGGAAACCGATCTCGTACTCGCCATTGGCGACGACCGAGGCCACAGGGGTCTTCTCGATCTTCTTCGCCTTGGCGCTCAGTGCCTCTGGCTCACCGAGCCGCTTGAACAGCTCGCGCTGAACGTACACGCCGCTGGCACTATCGGAATAGGCAATCGACTTCGCCTGCATCAGCGCGTGACGCAGCGCGTCCACGGTACGGATATCGGGCACCACCTCGCCCTGCCGCACAACCATGCCGATGCGCGAATCGGCCAGTTCGACGCGCGACTTCGGATCGACCACGCCCTTCTTGATCAGATCGTCGAGCGCGTAGCCGACCATGATCACCACGTCGGCCTGCTCGCCGCGCGCCAGCCGGTTCGGAATGGCTTCCGGTGATTGCCCCATCGACGGCCCAAGCGTCGTCTCCAGCGTGTTGCCGCTCTCCCCGGCGAACTTCGGACCCAGGATCTTGTAGGCAGCCGTGAATCCGCCCGATGTCATCACGCGGATGTCCTCGGCCTGAGCGGTCGAGGCGAACAGCGTCACAACCGCAGCACACGCGCCGACCCATGTCCTGATCATGTTTTATGTCTCCATTGTCGTCGCGGTTGGGGAAAGCCGCGCTGGCGTGGACTATAGGTACCGCCAGGCGGCGGAGCCAGCCACAAATGGTGAAGCCGTCTTCACTATTCCTGAAGAGCAATGTTGATCCATCGGAAAAACGGCAGGTCCCTCAGGCCCGGAGAGAAATCGTCAGTGCCTGTCAGCGTCGCCCGCCACCCGCCGCGCGCGCCGCAGGCTCGGCCAGCGTCTGCTCGACCACGCGCAACACTTCCTTCGCGGTGTTCTCGGAATGCCGTCGCAGCACGTCGGCCAGACGCGGACGCCCCGGCTCGCGCAGCGCCGCGATGATCTCCTCGTGCTCGGTATGCGATTCCTGCCAGCGCAGCATATCCGCGTTGGCCGCGCCACGGGCGCGGTGGACCTTGCTCATCAGCATCGCATAGATGCCGGCCAGCACGGCGTTGCCGGCACCGTCGATGATGAGCTGGTGGATTTCCTGGTTAATGCGGAAGTAGTCGGTGCGGCGTCCGGCGTCGTGCGCGTCGATCATGGCCTGATGGCGACGTTCGATCTTGGTCACGGCCGCATCGCTGAGCCGCTGCGCCGCTAGGACCCCGGCATGTGCCTCCAGCCCATGCAACGTCTCGAATGTGGCGCGCAGTTCGTCGAGATCGAGCGGCGCAACGCGATAGCCGATGTACTGGCGATGCAGGACCAGCCCCTCGGCCACCAGCACCTTCAGTGCTTCACGCAACGGCGTCTTCGACACATCGAAGGCCTCGCAGAAGGCCTTCTCGTCGATCCGCACGCCCGGCGGCAGCTCGCCTTCCTGAATCATCGTGCGCAACCGCGCCGCGATCTCGGCGGACATGCCCAGCGTGCGGAGCCGGGCGGTTTTGGGAAGCGCTTGTGTCACAGACATCACCAGGTTGGGGAATTTGCACCATCAGGAGGCTACCACACACCTAATCTGTGCATTCGTCGTCTATATAAATCAATGACTTACAGCTGTTGTAATTACAGATTACGTATCCTATACTGCGTCCAGTTGCGCGACACACTAAACCAAACGCCTCATCGAAGGCATCAAGGACAAGGAGACACCCGTCATGCAATCCACAAGCCCCGCCGCAGCCTCGCTCGCGGTTCCCCGCAGCAGCGTGCGATGGAAGATCTTCCTGATGATGCTGCTGCTCGTGGCGATCAACTACATCGACCGCGCATCGCTGTCGGTGGCCATGCCGCTGATCGCGAAGGAATTCGACCTGAGTCCCGCCATGCAGGGGCTGATCCTGAGTTCGTTCTTCTGGACCTATGCCGTCATGCAGGTGCCGGGCGGCATGCTGGCCGACAAGTACAAGCCGCGCATCGTGATCGCTACGGCTACCGTGTTCTGGGGCGCGTTCCAGGCGCTGGCAGCGGTCTGCACCAATGCCACCTCGCTGCTGCTGACGCGGCTGGGGCTCGGCGCTGCGGAAGCCCCGATCTACCCGGCCGGCGGCAAACTCAATGCCATCTGGATGACGAAGAACGAACGCGGCCGTGGCGCCACGCTGCTCGACGGCGGCGCGCCGCTGGGCGCGGCGCTCGGCTCGCTCATCATTGCCGGGCTGATCAGCGAACTGGGCTCGTGGCGCCTGTCGTTCGTGGTGGCCGGCGTTGGCACGGTTCTGGCCGGCTTCGTGGCATGGTGGTACATCCGCAACTCGCCACGCGAACACCTCGGCGTAAATGAACAAGAAGCCCGTCATATCGAGGACGCGCTTGCCCTGGAGCACAGCGAGGAGCCGACCAACCTGAGCGGCCGCTCGCTGGACTTCTTCAAGTACCGCTCGGTCTGGTGCATGGCCATCAGCTGGATGTGCTTCAACGCCGTGTTCTACGGCCTGCTGACCTGGATGCCCACCTACCTGAGCAAGGCCCGCGGCTTCGACCTGAAGCAGATGGGCGGCGCGAGCTTCATCATCTTCTTCGCCGGATTCGTCGGCGAGCTGCTCGGCGGCTGGATCGCCGACAAGTGGAAAGAAGCCGGCGGACGCCCGAACGTGGTGATGCGCACACTGTTCGGCATCGCCGCGGTGGTGGCCACGGTGTCGATCTTCTCGGTCGCCTACGTCACCGACCCCGTAGCGGTCGTGGTGCTGCTGTCCTCCACCCTGTTCTTCCTGCGCTGGTGCGGCCTGTTCTGGTCCGTCCCGTCGATGCTGGGCACCCGCAACAAGGTGGGCTTCCTCGGCGGCGTGATGAACCTGGGCGGCAACATCGCCGGCATCAGCGTGCCGATCATCGTCGGCCTGATCGTCCAGGCCACCGGCTCGTACTTCCTGGCACTGATGTTCTTTGCCGCCTGCGGCATCGGCCTGCTGCTGGCGTCGACCAACATCGACTACGAAAAGAAAATTCCGGTCTGACGGTACCGCCGCAGCGCTGGAACCCCGAATTCCACACGAATACAGAGGCGTCGCCCCTGCGGACGGCGCCCGTTTGAACTCCTGAGTAATACCCATCATGACCAGACAGATTCGCCTCGGCATGCTCACGCCGTCCTCCAACACCGCGCTCGAACCCATCACCAGCGCGATGGTCAGCGGCCTGCCCAATGTCAGCGCGCATTTTTCGCGCTTCACCGTGACCGAGATTTCGCTGCGCGATCAGGCGCTCGGCCAGTTCGATCTGGAGAAGATCCTAGCTGCCGCTCGCCTGCTGGCCGATGCCCGCGTGGACGTCATCGCGTGGAACGGCACGTCGTCGGGCTGGCTCGGCTTCGACAAGGATGAAGCGCTGTGCCGCCAGATCACCGAGGCCACGGGCATCCCCGCCACCACCTCGGTGCTGGCCCTGAACGAAATCCTGGAAAAGACCGGCGCACGCCGCTTCGGCCTGGCCACGCCGTACCTGCACGATGTGCAGGAGCGCATCGTCGCCAACTACCAGCGCAGCGGTTTCGACTGTTCGACGGAGCGCCACCTGGGGTTGCATGTGAACTACAGCTTCGCCGAAGTGGACGAGGACACCGTCCGCAAGATGGTGCGCGAGCTGGCCGCCGAAAAGCCACAGGCCATCACCACGTTCTGCACCAACCTGCGTGCCGCGCATCTGGTGGAAACGCTCGAGGCCGAGACCGGCATCCCGGTCTACGACACGATCGCCACCGTGGTGTGGAAGTCGCTGCGTCTGGCCGGTGTTGATACCCGCGCGCTGCAGGGCTGGGGCCGCCTGTTCCGCGAAGTCGAATGACCGGTAACCCCTCGGAGTGACGACCATGCCCGCAGACAACAATCTCGATCTGGTGATCCGCAATGCCGACGTGGTCACCGCTTCCGACCGCTTCCGTTGCGACATTGGCGTGCGCGGCGGCCGCATCGTGGCACTTGGTCACGACCTGCCGCAGGCTGCCAGCGAAATCGACGCCACCGGCCTGCTGGCCTTGCCCGGCGGCGTGGACGGCCACTGCCATCTGGACCAGCCGATGCCCGACGGCATGCGCATGGCCGATGACTTCTTCACCGGCACGCGCGCGGCCGCGTGCGGCGGCACGACCACCGTGATCCCGTTCGCCGCGCAGGAGAAAGGCGCGTCGCTCAAGGCGGCCGTGGACGACTATCACCGCCGCGCCGATGGCCGCGCCGTGATCGACTACGCGTTCCACCTGATCGTGGCGGACCCCACCCCCGCCGTGCTGGAGGACGAACTGCCGTCACTGATCCGCCAGGGCTATAGCTCCTTCAAGGTCTACATGACCTATGACGACCTCAAGCTGTCGGACCGCGAGATGCTGTCCGTGCTCGACGTGGCGCGGCAGAACAATGCGCTGGTCATGGTGCACGCCGAGAATGCCGACTGCATCTCGTGGCTGACCGACAAGCTCGTGGGGCAAGGCCGCATCGCGCCGCGCTTCCACGCGCTGGCGCGCCCCGATGCCGTCGAACGCGAGGCCACGCATCGCGCCATCACGTTCGCGGAACTGGTGGACGTGCCGATCCTGATCGTGCACGTCTCCGGCAAGGAAGCCATCGAGCAGATCCGCTGGGCGCAGGGTCGTGGCATGAAGATACTGGCGGAAACCTGCCCGCAGTACCTGTACCTGACCGCCGAGGACATGGGCATGGGCGGCGACGACGGCTACGAAGGCGCGAAGTGCGTTTGCAGCCCGCCGCCACGCGACCCGGAGAACCAGGCCGCCGTCTGGCGTGCGCTGACCAATGGTGTGTTCAGCGTGTTCTCGTCGGACCATGCGCCGTTCAACTACGACGATCCGGAAGGCAAAAAGCTGGGCGGCACGGCACAGCCGTTCGACCACATCCCCAATGGCGTGCCGGGCATCGAAACCCGCCTGCCGTTGCTGTTCGACGGCGTGGCGCGCGGCAAGCTCTCGCTGCACCAATTCGTGGAACTCACGTCGTACCGCCCCGCCAAGATCTACGGGCTCTACCCGCGCAAGGGCACGATTGCTGTCGGCGCCGATGCGGACATCGTGCTCTGGGACCCCACGCGCAAGGTGCGCATCGCCAACGCCAACCTGCACCACGCGGTGGACTACACGCCGTATGAAGGCATCGAGGTCACCGGCTGGCCGATGACTACCTTCTCGCGCGGCGAACTGATCGTGCGCAATGGCGAGTACCTGGAGCCTGCGGCCGGCCGCGGCAAGTTCCTCGAAGCTGGACAACCCGAGATCTGATTCGCCATGAACCTGCTCATCGTCAATCCGAATATCAGTGAGTCGGTCACCGACCTGATTCACGCCGAGGCCCAGCGCACTGCGTCGCCGGACACCCGCATCACGATGGCAACCGCCCCGTTCGGCGTGGCTTATATCGAAACGCGCTTCGAAGCACTGGTGGGTGGCTATGCCACCGCCTGCGCCGCCGCCGAGCACGCGGGCCAGTTCGACGGCTTGATCGTGGCCGCGTTTGGCGACCCCGGCCTGGCCGGTCTGAAGGAGTTGTTCGACGTACCCGTGGTAGGTATGACGGAAGCCGCGCTGGCCAGCGCCTGCCTGTTGGGGCAGCGTTTCTCCATCATCGCGATTTCACACCGCATTCAGGCGTGGTATCGCGAATGCGTGGCGGCCAATGGCCTGGGCGACCGGCTGGCCAGCATCCGCTCATTGCAGGAACCGCTGCGCGATATTGGCAGCGTGCAGGAAGACCACTCGGCACGTCTGGAAGAACTCGCGCTGCAAGCTGTGCGCGAGGACGGCGCTGACGTGATCATCGTGGCCGGCGCGCCGCTGGCCGGACTGGCCCGCTCGCTCAAGGGCCGTATTCCGGTACCGGTGGTGGACGGCGTTAGCAGCGCCGTGCGGCATTGCGAATCGCTTGTAGCGCTGCAGGCCGGCAGCGCGCGCGAGGGCAGCTTCGCCCGCCCGCCGCGCAAGCCCAACGCGGGGCTTCCGCCTGCTTTGTCGCGCCTGCTCGATTAGGCCGCCGCTCGCGGGAAGGGGGAAGCGGCCCCGCCGCTCACCCCCGCGATCCGCGGGTCCGGGCTAGTCGGAATCGGTGAACTTGCGCAGCAGCCGCAGGAACTCGCCGAACTCCTCCGTGGAGAAATCGCGCAGCCGATGGTTGAGCACTTCGGGCGCGATCTCGGGAATGCGGGCCGCCACTTCCCTGCCCTTGTCTGTCAGGAGCAGATGAATCACCCGCCGGTCCTCGATGCTACGCTGGCGCTGCAGCAGTCCCCGGCTCTCAAGCTTGTCGAGCATCCGCGTCATCAGGCCAGTATCGATCCCAAGCACCTTGCTGATCTCGAACGGCGTGGTGGCCACGCCGCGCGTCAGCGACAGCAGGATACCCATCTGCTGGCCCGTGATGTCGAGTGGCCGCAGTGCGGCATCCATCTCCATCAACAGGATGTTGCGTGCCCGGTTGAGATGGAATCCGATGCTTTGCGTGAGGTGGAAGTTTTCGGAGGAGTAGTGTTTCACGGCTTCGCGGCACCTTGACCCGTTCGTGAAACGCCAATGTATCTGATGCGCCAGGTCGAGAAAAGCCCTTTGGCGGGTACCGGCCTCATCCATTGCGTGAAAGTGGAGATCGGGCAGAGCTGGCGGGATTGCCCTGGCAGCCCTGTCTTCCCCTGTCTCTCAAGAGTCACCGCACTATCCGGCGAACCTGCGCCCGGCAGGCCCACCGACGCTCAGGCCGTCTTCGACAGCTTCTCCACCACGCCCGCCACCTGCTTCGCCACGGCGTCGCCCACGCGCCTGGCTTCCGCCGAGATGCTGTCGCGCTTCATCTCCGTTGCCCCATGCACACCCGCACCAGCCGCGGCGGCGGTCGTCAGCGCACCAGCGGCGGCTCCGATGCCTGCGGTCTCCGCAATTCCGGGCATATGGCCACTGTTGGCGCTGGTCTGGAACAACTCGACCGGCACCGGCGTGCCATGCGCGGGTTGATAGGACACCTGCACCGACGCCGACACATCGCTCTTGCCCGCGCCAAGGCCGATCAGCATCCGGCGGCGCGACTTGCCTTCGTCGATCTTGTCAAAGCGGCCCTCGACGATCAGCGCGTTGGCATCCGTCGGCACCGGGCCGTCGATACGCTCGGCATGCAAGCCCTTGGCCCGCAGATCGCTCACGATTTCGTCGGCTACCGCATTGCGTGCATCAAGCGCGGTCTGGTCCTGCGAGAGCGCGCCGGCATTGCCAGTCGCCATGGCCTTGACACGGTGCATCACGTTGTCATCGACACGTACCTGGTTCGCGTTCACGTCGAAGCCGCGCACGTAGATCACATCGGCCGACGCGTGGGCCAGCGTGGCCGGCAAGGATGCGTCGGAGATCATCGTGGTCGCGGAAGCGCAACCGGCCATCAGCATCGAGGTAGCCGCGAAAGCGGTGAGGGTCAGGCGGCTGGCGTTGCGCTGGATGGATTGAAATACGGTCTGCATGTCGAAGTCCTGCTAGTGGGTCTGCTAATGGGTCTATTTGGGGGCGGCGTGGTTTCGGCGCCGGCAGACCCAGTATCGGATGCGGCCATGCAACAGGCCAGGCAAGAACTATTTCATTCAATGTCATGCGGGCAGCGACACCACCACTTCCAGTCCGCCGCCATCGCGCGGACGGAACGCGAGTGATCCGCCGTGCAGTCGCGCGATCCGCTCGACGATGGCCAGCCCGAGCCCCGTGCCGCCCGAGTGCCCGCGCGCATTGTCGCCGCGGCTGAACGGCGCGCGCAGTTGTTCGATCTCGGCCACGCTGATACCGATGCCACGATCGCAAACGGCAACATGTGCGGCGCCGCCTTCCTTCCACGTGCGCACCATCAGTCCCGTACGGCCATAATTGATGGCGTTCTGCATCAGGTTCATCAACAGGCGCAACATGCTCGTCGGGCGATATGACACCAGCGGCAGATCGCCGAGATCGAGTTCGAATTCATGGCCGAGCCCGGCGAAGTCGGACGCAAGCTGGCGCACCAGCGCATTGAGGTCACCCGGCTGCGGCGCCTCGCGTTCGCCACTGCCCGCATAGTCCATGAACTGCTGGAGGATCGTGTCGATGCGATCGAGGTAGCCTTCGACCGATCCCACGAATGCATCGTCCGTCCCGCGCGGCAACGCCATCGCCATCGCCAGGCGCAACTTGGTCAGCGGCGTGCGGATATCGTGCGAAATACCGGCTAGCATCAGCGCGCGCGTCTTCTCGGTCTGCTGCAGGGCTTCGGTCATGCGATTGAACGCACTGCTGACCTGCGATATCTCGGTCGGCCCATCGGTGGGCAGCGGCGCGGGCGTCTCTCCGGCGCTGACATGCAACGCCGCGCGCGCCAGGTTCTGCAATGGCCGGTTGATATGGCGCTGGATCAGGTATCCGGTCAGCGCCGCCAGCAACCCGAGCGCCGCGGAAAGCGCAATGGCGGCCGTGATGCCGCTGGCCTGCGCATCGGCGGTCATCGGCAAGGCCACCCACGTTGGCACCCCGGCTGCGCGAATGCGGATCCAGAGTCGCTCGTTGTCGCCCGCATCCTGCCATTGCACCGGCATATCGGGTGGCAGGGCCTTGTGCAGCTCGTCCATGAACACGTCGCGCTGCCAGGTACGGAATGGATGCAGCGCCCGCGCTTCCATCACATCGTCCACTGCCGGCGCGTCCGTCTGACCACCCAGGCGCGCCACGGCCACTCTGGCTTCTTCGGCCGGCATGGCCGCCATCACGCCATCGAGCATCGACACATAGTGCGCGAACACCGTCGCGGCGCGCTCCACGCGCGGGCGCTGCGCGAAGTGCAGCAGCACCGCCAGCGAACACACCTGCGTGAACGCCACCAGCGCCACCAGCAGCGCGATGTTGCGAGCCAGCAGCGAGCGCGGCAGTCCGATCCGCATCACGCCTCCACGCCGGCTACCAGCATGTATCCCACGCCCCAAACCGTCTTGATGAAGCGCGGTTTGGACGGATCTTCCTCGACGATCTGGCGCAGCCTCAGAATCTGCACGTCGATGCTGCGATCGAGCGCGTCATGATCGCGGCCGCGCGCGCGGGCCAGCAGGTTCTCGCGGCTGACCGGCCGGTTTGGCGACGCGCCCAGCGCCTGGAGCAGCAGCATCTGGGCAGAGTGCACTTCCACCGGCACGCCCGCGCGGCTCAGCGTCTGCTTGCCGACATCGAAGCGGAACTCGCCAAAGCTCAGCGTCTGGGAAGCCACGGTGGGATCGCCGGCGGCGATCTTCTGGCGGCGCAGCAACGCACGGATGCGGGCCACCAGTTCGTCGGGCAGGAACGGCTTGGCCAGATAGTCGTCCGCGCCGGTATCGAGCCCGATCACGCGATCGGCTGGATCGCCCTTGGCGGTCAGCATCAGGATGGGCATCGTCTGGCCTTCGGCGCGGAGCCTGCGGCAGACGGAGAGGCCATCCTCGGGCTCCATCATCAGGTCGAGCACGAGCAGGTCGTACGGCTCGCGCTGCAGGTAACGATTGAGCTGCTTGCCGTCCGCCACCGCGCGCACATGAAAGCCATGCCCGGTCAGGAAGCGCTGCAGCATATTGCGCAACTCCGCCTCGTCATCGAGCACGATTATCCGGTTCACCTGCTCCATGCCGCGTCTCCCATGTGTTCAGCGAGCCGACATCCGTTGGGCCATGAAAATCTCGATCTGCCGCAGCGTCACATAGCCGGCGCGCTGCTTGTCGATCTCGTCGAAATGCTTCGCCACCATCGGCATGCCAGCAGCCGCCTGCGCGCGGGTCAGCTTGCCGTCATGGGTGGTGTTCGCGTTCGCAAAGCGGGCCTGCAATTGCTGCGCCGCCGCTTCGGCGTGCTCGATACGGTCGCCGCCCGCGGCACCGCCCGTCGCCCCCATCGCGTCCATCGCGCCCATCGCCATCAACCGGCTCTGCGCATGCGCGCCTGCCGAAACAATACACAAGATAAGTACTGCCATCATCTTCTTCACGATCTACTCCTGGATGCAAAAGTTGGGAAATCAATCTGGACCGGTGCGCACCGGTGTGCGTCAGGCCCAGTGCGCGGGCACGTAGACGCGGCCGACCCAATGGGCCGGTACCCAGACAGCCACACGCGGCGGCGCCACATAGACCGGCAGCGGTGCCTTGGCCGTGACCACGACGGCCGGAGGCGGCGGCGCGACATAAACGGGCGCTGCGGGCGGCGGGGGAGGCGGTGCCACCGGCACCGTTGCCACGACTGCCACCGGAGGCGGCGGCACATACGCCACTGGCACAGCACCAACCACGACCGTGCCCCCGGTCGACACCGCGCTGCCATGCACGACCGTCGCGCCACCGCCGGTGGTCACCACGCCGGACGACACGCGCGTAGCGCTGCCGGCGTGGGTGACGGTGCCGCCATAGCTGCCACTTACCGTTCCGGAGCGATCGCAGGTGCCGCCTGCGCAGGCCGTCGATGCCGCGTGGTTGTAGGTGTTGCCGTTGCCGGCCGTCACGGTGCCGGACGAGGTGTATTGGCCCGGCGCCTCGCGAGTAACGCTGCCGCTGGTGGTGGCGCTACGGCCATTGGCGCCAGTCATGTCGCCGCTGTGCGAGCAGGTACCGCTCGCGCAACTGGTGCTGCCATCGTGCTGTACCGAACGGCCGTTCGGTCCCACCGCCGTGCCGGCGTTCGAGAACTGGCCGGGCGCGGTGCGGGTAACCGTGCCGGTGTTGGTGGCCAGGCCACCGTAGGGGCCAACCACGCCACCGGCGTGCGAGCAGTTTCCACCGCCACACGATCCGAAGTGGGCGCCGTTGTAGGTGCCGCGTGGCGTATAGGCCGTGCCGTGGCCAGTCCAGGCGGATGCGGACGTGCTGGCCAGCAGGAGCAGTACGCCGGTGGCGGCGATCCGGGTGCGTGAAATCATCTTGAAGTCCTTTCGATTCGGTGCGCTGCAACACGACCTGGCGTGTCGACGGGCCGAACTATAGGACGACGATCCACGGGCGTCGCCCCGGAAATCATGTCGGGAAATGTCAAGGCCAGCCGCGTGACATTGGGCGAAATAATTCCCTAATGGATTCCCGGATCGCCCGCCGCTAGAGTTGCCTCACCGACGCGGCACAACCGCGCCCCGCACTGAAACCACCGAATTCACCGATTTCACCGATTTCACCGATTTCACCGATTTCACCGATTTCACCGAGGTTCACCATGGTCATCACTGGCAAGTTTGCGATGTACGTCACCGCGTTCGTCGTCACCGTCTCGCTGATCGAGGCATTCGTCCTGTGGCGCAAGCGTCGCGACGGCGTCAACCCGTTCTCCTGGAACGAGGTCTGGCTGTCTTTGGCCGACCTGGCCGGACGCAAGCTGTCGGTACTGCTGCCGCTCTCGCTGGCCGCGCCGATTTTCTCGTTTGCCTGGGATCACCGCCTGTTCACAGTCACGCTGAACAGCGCGCTGGCTGTCTTCCTGCTCTTCGTCGGCCAGGAGTTCTGCTACTACTGGTACCACCGTGCCGCGCACCGCATCCGCTTCTTCTGGGCCACGCACGCCGTGCATCACTCCCCCAACCAGCTCACGCTGACGTCCGCATACCGGCTGGGCTGGACCGGCAAGCTCACCGGCAGCGCCGTGTTCTTCGCGCCGCTGGTCCTGCTCGGCGTGCGTCCCGAAGTGGTGCTGGCCACGCTTTCGCTCAACCTGCTCTACCAGTTCTGGCTGCATAACGACTGGATGCCCAAGCTCGGCTGGCTCGAATACGTGTTCAACACGCCGTCGGCTCACCGCGTCCATCACGCGTCGAACATCGACTACCTCGATGCCAACTTCGGTGGCGTGCTGATCATCTTCGACCGCATGTTCGGTACCTATGTGGAAGAGCGCGCCGACGAACCGTGCCGCTATGGACTGGTCCATCCGTCCACCACGCACAACCCGATCGTCAACCAGTTCGAGCACTGGGTCAGCCTGGGCCGGGACATGGCCTCCGCCTCGAAGCTCTGGCACGCCGCCGCGTACCTGATCATGCCGCCGGGTTGGGCGCCCGATGGCAAGGGCACTACCACCGAGATCCTGCGCCGCCAGCAAGAGGAACTGCGGCAGGCCGGATGGCAGCGGCCGGGCGTTGCCTAGGTGCTGAAAACGCCCGTCCAGAGCGCCAAACCCCTCGGAGGGCTCACGGCCCGGTGGGCAGTGGTCGTATGATTAGTGTTTTCGCCATACCGTGCCTCTACGACCATGCCGATCGGGTTCCTGCGCAGTCTGACCGCCCGTCACCGTAACCCGGTCTCCAATCGCCGCCTGGCGCGCGTGTTGTGTTTCGTGGCAGGCGCGGCCAACGCGGGCGGTTTTCTTGCGGTGCAGCAATACACGTCCCACATGTCCGGCATCGTCTCCGCCATTGCGGACGACCTGGTGCTGCAGCGATACGGGCTGGTGGTGCACGGCATCGGCGCACTGGCGTCGTTCCTGGCCGGGGCGGGCACCACGGCGATCCTGGTCAACTGGGCGAGAAGAACCCGCCTGCGCAGCGAGTACGCGATCCCGTTACTGGTCGAAGCCACTCTGCTGCTCTGCTTCGGGCTGCTGGGCAGCCATCTCAATGACATGGACTGGCTGTTCGTGCCGGCCACCGTGATGCTGCTCTGCTTCATGATGGGCCTGCAGAACGCCCTGATCACCAAACTCTCCAACGCCGAGATCCGTACCACGCACGTGACCGGCATGGTGACCGACATTGGCATCGAGCTGGGCAAGCTGTTCTACTGGAATGCTGCGGTGCGCCCCAATAGCCGGCCGGTCATGGCCGACCGCCACAAGCTACGTCTGCTCACGGTGCTGGTCGGCATGTTCCTGGTGGGTGGCATCGTCGGCGCGCAGGCGTTCAGCACGCTCGGCTACGCCGCCACGCTGCCGCTGGCCGCGCTGCTGCTCATCGTGGCCATCATCCCGGTTGCCGACGATCTGCTGACACGATTGCTGCTGCGCGTCCACCGCGCCGATTCCGCGCGCCGCGCGCGACGCTGGGGCGCGCGGGGCAGGTAACGCCATGGGCCGGCAGTGCCCCATTCAGGCGGCATCGACGTAGTCTTCCGTATCCACCTCGTCGATCTGCGCGGGGTCCAGATAGCGCTGCGCGTATTCGCGATAGACGCCGGATGTCAGGAACAGGTCGAACAGTTCGCCGTCGATGTGCTGCTGCGCTTTGAGCCGGGCCATGATGCCGATCGACTCCGAGAGCGTCTTGGCCTTCTTGTAGGGCCGATCCGCGGCGGTCAGCGCCTCGAAGATGTCGGCAATCGCCATCATCCTGGCCAGCGGGCTCATCTGGTTGCGCGTCAGCCCGCGTGGGTAGCCGGTGCCGTCCATCTTTTCGTGATGTCCGCCAGCGATCTCCGGCACATTGCGTAGATGCTTCGGGAACGGCAGGCGTGACAGCATGATCTGCGTCTGCACGATGTGGTCTTCCACCTTGTAGCGTTCTTCCTCGCTCAGCGTGCCGCGCCCGATCGTCAGATTGTGCAATTCGCCGTGGTCATAGAGATAGCGTGGCACCTTGCGCTTGAAGCCCCACGGATTGTCCGGCGGCATGACATCGCGCGCCCCGCGCTCGATGCGATGATCGTCGCGATCGGCCAGCAGTCGCTCCTGCGTTGGCAATGCGCGGGCGGGCGAACGGGACTTGCGCGCGAACTCCTCGTGCGAGACGCCGAGCCGATCGTCCAGCGTCCGCGTCCAGGTGCGGGCGGCGATCTGCCGCAGTCGGTCCTTGTCTTCCTGCGACATGGACTCGCCGCCCCGATTGCATGCGGCGACGAAAGCAAAGTCGTCGTCGAGCCGCGCGATCTCCGCATCGCGCCGCGCCTGCGCGATCGGCAACGGCTCGCCCGCGGCAATGGATTGCAGGCACTGAATCTCGGCATCGCGTTTGAGTACCTCGAAGCGCATGCGCACTTCGTGAATCCGGTCATACAGCGTTTCCAGCTTGGTCGCCTTGTCGATCACGAACTCGGGCGTCGTCACCTTGCCGCAGTCGTGCAGCCACGCAGCCACGTGCAGTTCCTCCCACTGCTGCTCGCTGAGCTGGAAGGACTGGTAGGGGCCCTGGGTGACCTCGCACGCCGCCCGGGCCAGCATCTTGGTCAGTTCCGGCACGCGCGCGCAGTGACCACCCGTATGCGGGCTCTTGGCGTCGATCGCATCGGCCAGCAGCCGGATGAATGCATCGAACAGGTCGCGCTGGGCGGCGCTCAGTTCACGGACTTCCAGCGCGCCAGCGGACAGGCCGGCGATCGTATCGACGAAGGCAAGTTGCGCCGTCTGAAGCGGGGTGTCGCGCATCACCAGCACGACGCCCGGGCATTCGTGTCGATGATTGATCAGCGGAATCGCGGCCACGAAACAAGGCATGACCGAAGCCAGCGGGCCAAGCTTTGCCTGAGCCGCCTCGGCAGCCACCACGTAGCCCGTTTGAGACACACCATCACGCACCGCCGCCCCGATCAACGACAGCGCCTCCGGCAATGGCGTGGCCCCGATCTCCTGAACGATGTCACGCCCCTGCGCATCGAGCGCGGCGGCGGGACGGACAGTGTCGCCATCGATCAGATACAGCACGCCCGCCTGCCCCGCCGCGGCGTTCTGCATCTTGTGCAACAGCAGGGGCAGCAGCTTCTCGAGCTGTGATTCGGCGGTGACGGCCCGCATGATGATGAGCAACTGCTGGATGGTGTTGCGCATCTTGTCCATCGTTTCGCCCAGCCGATGGACCTCGCGCACCGGCGACCAGAAACGGAACGGCTGGTCGAAATCGAAGCGGCGGATGGCCTCGGCCTCATCGGTCAACTGACACAGCGGGCGGGCCACCGCGCGCGCGACCAGCCACATCAGCGGCAAGGACAGCAGGACGACCAGTGCGGTGGCAAATATCCCGACGCTCGCCTGCCGGGTCGCGTCCCTCAGCAGTTCATCCTGCGGCGTGGCCATCACCAGGTAAAGCGTGCCGACGCCGCCGCTCATACGGCCGATACTGGTGTACCAGCCCTTGCCGCCCAGCGTCGTCAGTTCGTTGCGGACGGCTGCCTCGCTGCCACTCACCACCTTTGCCGCAAGGCTGGACAGCACCGGCAGCCCGTAATCTTCCGGCTTGCCCAGCAGGCCCGTGCGCATGGCGTCTGGCGCCGACATCCATTCCGGGGGACTCCGGTCGATGGCGACCAGTTGCCCCTGCGCATTGACGACGGCAAGTACCGATCCGGGTGTGGTTCTGTCACGCGCGAGCGCCTGCCCCAGCGTGTCGAGCCGGAAGTCGCCACCGGCAACGGCACTCCCGGCGCGCGTTGGCACGGCAATCGTCTCCCCGGCCTGGTAGTCGGAAAAAAACATGTACGGTTCGGTCCGAACCAGCTTGCCCGCCGCGATGGCCTCCATATACCAGGGGCGTTTCCTTGGGTCGTATCGCTTCACGAAATCTGGCGTTGGACGCCTGGCAAGCTCGTTCAGGTCCGTGTCGAGGAAAATCAGTTGGCCAAATGCCGCCCCTGCGTCATGGTCGATGCTCTGGATCACGTAGGCCGAGCGTGCGGGCGCCTGGTATGGCCCGCGCTCGGCGTCATCGCGCACGCGGCGTACGTAGAAGAAACTGCCATCGGCATAGCCCAGGAACAGGGACTGCAGAACCGGCGATGTGCCAAGCGCATCGCGGACCAGCGCAACACGTGCCATGCGCTGCGCGAGCGTGGTGGCCTCGCCCAGTGAGCTGTGGCTGACGAGGGTGACCGCGGCCTGGGTCGGCAGCACCATGTCCTCGACTTTCTCCAGCATCTCGCGACTGATGCGCTCGTTGGCATCGGCCATCGCATGTTCCAGCGCCGACTTCGTCATCAGGTAGTTGACGCCGCAAGCCACCGCGCCAACCAGCAGCACCAGAACGGCGAACGGCGCCCAGATGTAAGCGTGGAGCGGAAAACCTCTTCGTGTTGCCGGTGGCATACAGCCCTCCGAGGGTGAGGTGCTACACGGGGTTTCGCTCAGCGCCCGTCGAATCGGTGCGCGAGCGCTTTCTTCTGGAACGATTCCGCAATGAAGTCGATGAATACGCGCGTTTTCGGCGGCAGTAGCTTGCGGTTCGGATAGTAGAGCACGATCGGCCCATTGTCGGCATACCACCCTGGCAGGAGGCGCACCAGCGCACCGCTCTCGAGCCAGGGCGCGGCATGTGGCATCGGCAGCAGCGCAATGCCGAGGCCGCTCATGGCGGCATGGGCCATTGCCTCCGGATCGTCGAGAATCACGCGCGTGCGCATCTCCGCCAGCGCCTGCTCGCCTATCTGATTACGCAGATTCCAATGCCGCAGACGTCCCGTAGAGGCCGACCTGCGCACGATGCCGTCGAAGCCCGCCAGGTCCGACGGGTGGCGGGGCATCACCCGGTCTTTCATGTACGTCGGCGACGCTGCCACCACCACGTAGGTCCGCGCCAGTTCCCGCGCCACCACCCCTTCGGTCAGTTCGATACCGCCACCGATGGCCGCATCGAAACCACCGGCAATCAGATCGACGGTGCGGTTCTCGAAATGCCAGTCCGGCACGATGCCCGGATAACGCGCCAGGAATTCGCCAAGTAACGGCACCAGGTACTCGCGGCCGAACGCCACACCCATGCTCACGCGCAGCACCCCGGCGGGCTTGCCGTCCTCCTGCGCGGCGCTGGCAAACGCGTCGCGCAACGTCGAGAACGGATCCGATACCTGCTGCAGGAACTGCTCGCCGCCCATCGTCAGCGTCAGCCGGCGCGTGCTGCGCTGAAACAGCCGAAGCCCGAGATGGTTCTCCAGCCGCGCCACGTTCTTGCTGATTGCGGCCGGCGTCAGTCCGAGGCGACGCGCGGCAGCCGAAAAGCTGCCGGTTTCGGCACTCTGGATAAATGACTCGAGCAGGTTCAGCGCTTCCATGCGCCGAAGCTTATACCAATGGTTGAAAAAGTTGATACGGAATCATGACTACCGGTTGCAGATCGCGAAAACCATACTGCCATCACCGTCCCAACCACACAGGAACACGATCATGAACTCCACCCCCACCTCCGCCTCCACCGCCCTCTCGAACAAGGTGGCTTTCGTCACCGGCGGATCGCGCGGCATCGGCGCCGCGGTAGTGCGCCGCCTGGCACGCGAAGGCGCCGCCGTGGCCTTCACCTACCAGAGCTCCGGCGCGGTGGCGCAAGCGTTGGCCGAATCGATCCAGGCCGCAGGCGGCCGTGCCCGTGCC